>NZ_JBDNLG010000017.1:31120-39224 GCF_047718355.1 Ethanoligenens sp. | reverse complement strand
GAACAGGTGCGGCTCCTGCACCAAAAGTATATGTTTATTATAATCAAAGGAACAAATAGCTTTGTTAACATAATATGAATTTTCTTGAAATTCTAAGAATGCCGGCATGTGGATTTGGGCAGATGTCCCAATCGGCTGCTGGGCGCTTGGCGCATAAACAACGTGGCGGGGCGGATACTATGGGTAAAGAAGTGTTTGTGCGCCGTTGCAGACTTATGTTCGCCGCGTGGGGGATACGGCGCGTTTCTTTTGCCGCGGCAGAGAGAAAGAGGGAAAAATGCAGGTTAGTGAAATCATGACCACGCGTATTGTCAGTGTGGAACCGGCTTCCTCCGTGCGAGATGCCGCTTCGCTGATGAGCCGAAATAACATCGGTGCGGTGCCGGTGGTTGACAATGGTGCGGTACGGGGAATGTTGACCGACCGTGACATCGTGTTACGCTGTGTGTCAGAAAAGAAAGATGCGGATACACTGAAAGTTTCAGACATCTGCTCTCATGGGGCAGTGTCTGTGCGGCCGCAGGACCCGGTGAGCAATGCCATACACCTGATGTCGGCGGAACAGGTGCGCCGGCTTCCGGTTGTGGATAACGGCAAACTGGTAGGGATGCTGAGCTTTGCTGATATTGCGCGCGAAAAAGCGGGTATGGAAATTGCGCAATCAATCTCGGAGATTTCCATGCCTTAGTTTGCCCGGCAACAACCTAAAAAACGAGAAAAACGGGCAGGACTGTAAATAGTCTTGCCCGTTTTGCAATTGTGGTATTTATTGTGGTGTTTGCAGTATCAATGCTGCAGGTAGTTTGGCATATGGATGGGGTGGTGATTGATCAAAAAGATTTTAAATGGCTTTCCCAATTTGATACAACAACCGAGCGCATGGCGAGTCCCTTTTGACTGACCGTCCCAAAACGCGAGAACACAATCTGCTTTTTCTACAATGTCGATATTGCGCACGAGAGGGGCTGAACGCCCGTAGCGTTGGTAGCGGGGACGGATGCAGGTGTGTTTTACACCCAGTTCCGCGGCGGCCCGTTTAGCCAGTGTGTCCACCCCGTGCGCACCTCCGGTGATGATCTGCGAGCAACCTCTGGGCAATTGCCGGAGAATCATGTCGTACGTTTCTTCCCCCGCCTGGCGGGAGCCAATAACAGCAACCTTCAAGTCATAACACCGCCTTGTAAAAAAATGAAAGTCTGGCTATATGGGGCCTCATTTTAGTGGTGAAAGTCAAGCCTGTTTTGGCTGGAATGCAGGGCATACGGTAAATATTCCTGTGCGTTTTGCCGTGCAAACCAGTAGCCTGTCTCGAAAATCCGTCGATTTTCTATTTGAAATGAGGCCTAACCACCGCCAAGACTATAGTATCATTCCGGCGGGCAAATGTAAACACTTTAGAGTGCCTTTCCCAGCAGGTGCAGATATTGCATCTGATATCCGTCTTCATTGCGGAAAGATTAAAAACGATGGTTTTGTATTTTAATGATGAAGAATGGGTAGGGATGTCGGATGAAGAAATTTTTGCGTGCGGCTGTTGTACCAATCGGCATGGTGATGTTTTCCATATTGTTTTGCGGTATTTTGTTTGCCAGAGAAATTCCGGGTACATTGCAGGTACGACAAGGGCAGCGGCTTCAATTTGCCGGTCTGCCGCTTTCTGCCCAGCAAGGTGGGGCGGTTAGCACCGACCGTTCTCTCCAGACAGGCGCGTCGTATACCACCGATATTCGATTGCTGGGCCTGATCGAAGTGAAAAAGGTGCAGGTTCAGGTGGTTCCCACATGTGAGGTGACGCCGGACGGGGAGCCGTTCGGAATTAAACTATATACCGAGGGCGTGATGGTTATAGGTGTGGCCGATGTGGATACGGCTGCTGGAAAAGAGTCTCCGGCATCCGCAGCGGGTATCCGTAAGGGTGATATCTTGATTGCCATCAATGGAAAAACCGTGAATTCGAATAATGAGGTGGCTGACCGCTTTGCAAAATCCGATGGTGTGGACTGCACGCTGAGCATGCGTCGGAACGGCGTCGCTTTTCAAACACGACTGAAACCGCTGCGGAGCGTGGCAGATGGCCAGTATAAGGCGGGGCTTTGGGTACGCGACAGCACAGCGGGTATAGGAACCATCACGTATTATGACCCGAAGAGCGGTGTTTATGGTGGACTGGGTCACGCTGTGTGTGATGTGGACACAGGCAAGATGCTGCCGTTGTTGGAAGGTGAAGCGGTAGGCAGCACCATCACCGGTGTGGAAAAAGGTACAAAAGGCAGAACCGGGGAATTGGTGGGTACCTTAGCCGATGCACGTCTGGGCAGCTTGCTTATCAATGGCAATACTGGGGTCTATGGCGTTCTCACGCAGCAACGTGCGGGCAAAAAATACCCAGTGGCCATGCGTCAGCAGGTGCATACAGGCAAGGCAGTTTTGCTTGCCACACTGGATACATCGGGCCCGCGTGCATATGCGGTACAAATTGAACAGGTAAGGTATGGCAGCAGCAGTGCTGAACACAACATGGTGGTGCGTGTAACTGATCCGGCACTCATAGCCCGCACAGGGGGAATCGTGCAGGGAATGAGCGGCAGCCCGCTCCTACAGGACGGTATGTTTGTAGGCGCGGTCACGCATGTGTTTGTGAACAATCCGGAAAAAGGGTATGCGATTTTTGCGGAAAACATGATGCAAACGGCGCAAACGCTTGAAGTGCGGCAGTGAAAAGGTGTATGATTGATTTGGCAGCAAAAGTCGAGCCTTTATGGGGGAATACGACGAAATAAGTGTATTTATGACACGAATTGTACTGTTTACACGTTTCTGAGTGGCTGCGATGAACAAACAAAGGCGTTTCGATATTGCCTATTCTCCCCTCCCAAGTAGCAAATGAGTGTATAGAAAAGAGGAAAATTTCCAAAAATTTCAAAAAACACGCATAAAGGACTTGAAAAATATGGAATTTAATGGTATTTTATAACTATATTATTTAGGGGGGAACCGTCAGAATGGATAAGAAATTGAAAGTATTGGTTGCAGATAACAGCGCAGAGATGGGGCAGGTTTGTGCCGCAACGTTGCGTACTTATGGCATGGATGTTGTAACAGTTGCAAAGGATGGACAGGAGGTTCTTGACAGTTTACAGGGAGAGGCGCCGGAAGTGGTTCTGATGAATGCCTTTATGACGCGTATTGATGCGATTGGTGTGTTGACAGCCATACAGAGAATGAATCTTGCATCCAAACCCGTTATGATTGTCATGTCCACGGATAACAATGGTGCGATCAGTGCGCAGGTAATGGAGGCAGGCGCGGATTATTTTTTCCCAATGCCGTTTGATCACGACTTGTTGGCTGAGCGGATTAATCAATTGGCCGGAGGAAAAAAAGAGTTTCAGGGGTCGCCTGCCAAGCAGGTAGAGATGATGTATGACTCCACACAGGACGTTGAGATCATTGTTACTAAGATTTTTCATCAAATCGGTGTGCCGGCGCACATCAAGGGATATCATTATTTGCGCGAGGCAATTATGATGGCAATCCATAATATAGATATTATAAATTCCATTACCAAGCAGCTTTACCCATCCGTCGCTAAAAAATATGGGACGACATCGTCACGCGTGGAGCGGGCCATTCGGCACGCCATTGAGGTTGCGTGGGATCGTGGAGATGTGGATATCCTCAATTCATATTTTGGTTACACTATTCACAATAGCCGCGGCAAGCCTACCAATTCGGAATTTATCGCCATGATTGCAGACAAACTGCGGTTGCAGCTGCATATCTCTTAAAAGGCTTATCTATACGGAATTTGTTTATGGGTGTCCATAGCGACCAATTTTCTTGTTTTAAATGGGCGTAGGGTATCATAGTTACGAATAAATCCATCCCAATCTACAAATTCTTCTGTTGGTTAAGTAGCTTGTCTACCTACTAATGGGAGGATTTTTCATGTACGAAACGGACTGCCAAATGGCAAGGATCCACGATATCCTTCATCGGCGCAACCTGCTTTGATAGACGGATATCTCCCTCCACTGGAATTTATGCGTGCGTTCTTTGCAAATTGCACCGCAGCGTAGCTGGCTGCAACTGAAAAATGCATGACACTATCAGAGCTTCCCTAAATTTCCCAAAAACCGAAACATCGTCTTTCCTTTCGGCAAGGTTTGTAGTATACTGAATAAAAGCCAAATAAAATCCAAAACACAATAAAATAACGCATAAAAAACAGGTGCCGGAGGATGGTTTCCATCGTTCCGGTGAAAAGATAAGTTGGGTGAAAATCCCACGCGGTCCCGCCGCTGTAATGCTGAGTCCACTCAAATACACCACTGGGTTATCCCGGGAAGGTTGAGCGGACGATGATGCTGAGTCAGAAGAACTGCCTGTTTTTTGTACCATAAAATCTACGAGCGATAGAGGGGGTACAGTGATGAACAGGTCACGGTATAGGAACACCTCTTAGCATTTATGTTAAGAGGTGTTTTTTGTGAGTTTTCAGTGTTTTTCATACAAGACCAAAGTAACGAAAACAGATTAAGAGGAAAGATAAAAATGCATATTGAAGACGGTATTCTGTCCCCACAGTCCAGCATCATATATTATGCAGCCACGGCGGCATTGCTTGCGCCGGCCATTTTGCAAATCAGAAAAAGAGTCAAGGATGATCCTTATTATAAGCCTTTGATCGCCATGACGGGCGTAGCGGTATTTGTCATTTCCGCCATGCATCTGCCTGTTCCGGTCACGGGATCATGTTCACATCCCTGTGGCACGCCGTTGGCCTCCATCGTCATCGGGCCTTTCGCTACCATCTTGGTTTCTGCGATTGTATTGTTTTTTCAGGCGATTTTTCTCGGGCACGGAGGCATCACAACCATTGGTGCGAACACCATGTCCATGGGGGTGGCAGGCACTCTTTCGGGTTATCTGATTTGGGCGCTCTTCCGCCGGTTCCGTGCGCCGATCTGGCTGGCGGCGGCTCTGGCAGGTTTTGTAGGTGATCTTATCACTTATCTGGCCAGTGCGCTGGAACTGGCCATTGACCTGCACGGCCACGTTCCGCTGGTAAAGCAATGGATGATTTTCTTTATGGGCTATGGCCCGACCCAACTGCCGCTGGCCATTGCAGAAGCCGCCTTTACGGCTGTCGTGTTACAGGCCATGGTCGGACGGCGCCCGGATTTGCTCCCCCACGTTTTGAAGGACAATGTAAAACTGAAAGGAGCGAAAAACAGTGCAAACGCGTGAGAAATCGCAGTCTAAAAACAAGATCCAGTTATTTGACGGCTTCACAAAGGTTTTGCTGTCGGTTATGTTCGTTATACTTATCTTTATTTTCATTTCCGGAAAGTACATGGCGGCTCACGGTTCAGAGGCCGGCGGCACGGATGACAAGGTCAATACCATGGCAAGTTCCGATCACCATCCGTTCGCGGAACTGCCTGGTGATGCGCAGGTGGGCGCTTTTTCTGTTGCCAATTTCTTTGCGGGCCTGATCGTAGGGCATCATTGGGAGAAGTTGTTCGGCAAAAACAGGGAGAACGATACAGATGACACCGACAATGAGCCTGAGAAGCAGGAAGTGTAAGAATGGAACTCGGTTTTTTTAAATCGCTTGACAGCCGTGATACACCCCTAAACCGGCTTGACGGGCGGTTAAAAACAGTATTTTTTTTGCTTCTGACCATCATTGCCGCCATCGTCCGCCATTGGTATCTGGCGCTCGGACTCTGGCTCGCCGCTCTGGCGGCATACAGCACGCTTAAACTTTCCTGGCACCCCCTTGTTCATCGGCTGCTTATGCCCTTTAGCATCGCGTGGCTGGTTTTTCTAAGTGTCATGTTCACCAACGGAAACCATCCGCTTTGGACGATTCTGGAGTATCCATTTTCTCTGGTCGTTTACCGCGAAGGGCTTGCACTTGGTTTTTTGATGATGCTGCGGATTATGGCGGCTGTGACAATGGCCAGCCTGCTCTCTTTCAGCACGCCGATGGCGGAGATTCTTGAAACGCTGCGGTCGATTAAAATACCGGACATCATGGTGGATATCGCCGAATTGATGGCTCGCTACGTATTCGTCCTTGAAGAAACCGCACACAATATGAGCAGGGCTCAAGTGAGCCGGACGACCTGCCAAATATCATGGATGGACAGGATACGCAATACTGGGGCTGTCGCTGGATATGTGATGGTGAAAGCGTTTGACCGCAGCATCAAGATCTACAATGCCATGTTGGCACGCGGTTACAGCGAAGAAAATCCGCCCACGCCTTATTTCAATTCTTCGATTTCTTCCGCGGATATCCGCAAGGGCGCGGTGATGATGACAGTTCCCGTCGCCGTTCTGCTGGTGAACTATTTGGTTTGATCCTGTTATCCCTTTAAAAAGAGAACAATGTCAAACCGTTCTCGGGCCGCAGGTGCTGAAGTGCCCACATGGTCAATACAATTTTCCATTTTTAAAGGGATATGAACGGAGGTGAAAAAGATGGCTCTTGTGGATGTAAAAAATGTTAGTTATGTCTATGCGGATGGGCATCAGGCGCTGGAAAATGTAAGCCTGCAAATTGAAAAGGGCGAACGGGTTGCAGTTCTCGGACCAAACGGCGCAGGAAAATCCACGTTGTTTCAACTGTTAAACGGCCTGCTACAGGCCACGTCGGGCACAGTTTCGATTGATGGGCTGCCGGTGGAAAAAAAGAATCTGTTTCAAATCCGGTCAAAAGTGGGTATGGTTTTTCAGGATTCAGATGATCAGCTGTTCAATTCTTCCGTTCGTCAAGAGGTGGCGTACGGTTTGATGAACATGCACATCACCGGCAAAGAATTGGAGAAAGCGGTGGATTGGGCGCTGGACGTCGCAGGCATTGCAGGCTACGGCTCTAAAAGCCCGAATAATTTAAGCGGCGGTGAGAAAAAACGGGTAGCACTCGCAAGTGTGCTGGCGATGAAACCGGAGGTTCTTGTGCTGGACGAGCCCACGGCCGCACTTGATCCGCATGGCGTCAGCAATCTGATTCGTCTGCTCAATACAATCAATAAGGAACTGCATATCACTTTGATTTTTGCTTCGCATGACGCCGATATGGTGCCGCTCCTTTCAGACCGCGTCTATCTGATGGATTCCGGTAAAATTCTGACATATGGGACCACTTCCGAAGTTTTCGGCCAAAAAGAAAATATCCGGAAAATCGGGCTGCGCTTGCCCCGCGTGGCACATCTTACGGAGATTCTGGAGCGCGACGGCATCCTGAAAACCGAATCGATTCCCCTTACAATCGGTCAGGCAAGAAAAGTGTTCGGTAACGCGGCAACTCTAACGGGAGGGGGAACCGATACAATTGTTGGACGAAATCAAAATACACAATCCGGCTGACATTGAGAAGAAAAGCTTTGAAATCATTACGGAAATGCTGGGGGGGCGTGTGTTTCCGCCTCTGCACGAGCCCATCGTTAAACGCGTGATCCATACGACGGCGGATTTTGAATACGCCGACATTCTGCGCATCAGCGACGATGCGGTGGAACAAACGGCGGCGGCACTCCGGGACGGATGCAATATCGTCACCGACACCAAGATGGCCGCAGCCGGAATCAGTAAAGCAGCGCTCGCCCGGTGGGGCGGACAGGTCGTATGCCTGATTAGCGACGAAAGTGTCGCGGCCGAGGCTAAACAACGGAACATCACCCGTTCCGCTGTGTGCATGGAGCGCTATGCACACAACCGCCAAAATAGGATCTTTGTCATGGGCAACGCGCCGACGGCGCTCGTTCGGCTCTCGGAACTCATTGCGGAGGACGCTGTAAAACCGAGGGCTGTTGTGGGTGTTCCGGTCGGATTCGTCAACGTAGTGGAAGCCAAAAAGCTCATCATGACCACCGGCGTGCCCTATATCGTTACCGAAGGACGAAAGGGGGGCAGCACTGTTGCGGCGGCCATCATAAACGCTGTTTTATATATGATGCGGGACGGTCTGCTATAATTTTATGGCGCGGTATTTCCGGGAAAGGCGCTGGTCTGCATGCTTGGAATGGTGGTAAAAGGCGGAAAAGAGATGCGTCTCGGTTACACGACGGGGAGCAGCGGCCCCGCGGGGGGC
>NZ_JBDNLG010000017.1:0-31110 GCF_047718355.1 Ethanoligenens sp. | reverse complement strand
GGTGGGGTTACCCGCCGGGGTCGCCGCCCCCGGGGGGTTCAAAGGGGGCCCGCCGGGGCGCTGCTTTCCGGCAAACCGCAGGAAATGGTAAAGGTTGAAACACCAAACGGCACAAATTTGCTGCTTGAAGTTGTGGAAACGGCGGTAGGGCACGGCAGCGTTACTTGCTGTGTGCGCAAAGATGCCGGTGATGACCCGGACGTCACCAATGGCATCCTGATCTGCGCGTGTGTTGAAAAGACAGATGCCGGTATTTCCATTAATGGCGGTAAAGGCATCGGCCGGGTTACGAAACCCGGCCTTGCCTGCAAAGTGGGTGAGGCCGCCATCAATCCGGTACCCCACCGCATGATTGAGGAAGGACTGCGGGAGATTGCCGGAAGATTTGCCTACAGCGGCGGATTTTCCGTAATCATCTCAGCGCCCGAAGGGGAACGCATTGCGCAAAAGACGTATAATCCCCTGCTTGGCATTGTCGGAGGTATCTCCATCCTTGGAACCACGGGAATCGTCGAACCGATGAGTGAGGCGGCCCTGGTGGACACTATCAAGGTTGAAATAGACAGCCGGCTGGCCGGTGGAACCACCAGGCTGCTGGTTACGCCCGGTAATTACGGCCGCGACTTTGCACAGAATGCCTTCGGGTTGAATTTAGACACCGGCGTTAAATGCTCCAACTACATCGGGGAAACGCTGGATTACGCCGTCTATAAAGGCGTAAAGGAACTTTTGCTGATTGGTCACGCCGGCAAACTCGTGAAACTGGCCGCAGGTGTGATGAACACCCACTCCCGTGTTGCGGATTGCAGAGCGGAAGCTGTTGCCGCCCATGCCGCCCTCCATGGTGCGGACAGCGGGCAGGTGAAGCAGCTTATGGAATGCATCACCACCGAGGAAATGGGCCGTCTGCTTGTGCAATGGGGCTTGTCGCAAAGGGTTTGGCATAGCCTGCTTTCCAAAATGATGGAACATATCGACCGCAGGACGGGCGGTCGGTGCGCGGTGGAACTCATTGTTTTCACAAATCAGGGCGGTATTTTGGTACAGACAAGCGGCGCCGCAGCGCTTGCGGAAAATATTCGTGCGGAAACGGAGGAAAAACGGAATGACAGGCACCTTGTTTGGCGTGGGCGTCGGGCCGGGGGACCCGGAACTACTCACTGTAAAAGCGATCGAAACACTCAGGGCGGCGGCAGTCGTCGCCGTCCCCGACACGGGCGGCGAAAAAACGGCCTTGCACGTGGCTGCAAAATATATTGCGGACAAGGAGATTCTGCTTTGCCCCATGCCGATGACAAGGGACAAGGAACGGCTTGCGAAAAGCCGCCGTGAGAGCGTTGACAAGATATGCGAACGGCTCGAAGAGGGCCAAGACGTAGCCTTTGCCACCCTTGGCGATCCCTCCATCTATTCGACCTACATGTATCTGCACCGGCTTGTCCTCGAAAGAGGTTATAAGGCGAAGATGATTCCCGGCGTTCCCTCCTTCTGCGCCGCGTCCGCCGCACTTGGCGATTCACTGTGTGAAGGCGGTGAGGCGCTGCATATCTTCCCCGCTTCTTACGAAGGACTGGAGGAAGGAATCTGCCTCAAGGGCAGCAAGGTGCTGATGAAATCCGGCCGCAGGATGGCGGAGGTTCGGCAGATGCTGAAAGACGCAGGGCTTGCCGGGCAGACCCGGATGGTCGAATGTTGCGGTATGAAAAACGAAACAATCTATCGGCATCTCGAGGACGTCGGCGATGATGCGAGCTATTTTTCAATCCTACTAATAAAGGAACGGGAATGATGGTATATTTTGTGGGTGCCGGGCCGGGGGCGGCCGATCTCATTACGGTGCGCGGTGCGGAGCTTCTGAAAAAAGCGGACCTCGTGATTTACGCGGGTTCGCTGGTCAATCCAGAATTGCTGCGCTATACGAAAAAAAGCTGCAAAATTCTCAACAGTGCTGCCATGACGCTCGAACAGGTGGCAGCGGCTATGGTTGCGGCGCAGGAAGCGGGCGGGCTGGTGGTTCGCCTGCACACGGGCGATCCGAGCATCTACGGTGCTGTCCGCGAACAGATGGTGCTGCTCGACAAGCAAAAAATCCCCTATCAGGTGGTTGCCGGGGTCAGTTCTTTCTGCGGGGCCGCGGCCTCCCTCAAGACGGAATATACCTTGCCTGGCGTCAGCCAGACGGTGATCATTTCACGCATGGCGGGCCGGACGCAGGTGCCTCCCCGTGAAGAAATCGCACAGCTTGCTTCCCATGGGGCGACAATGGTGCTGTTTTTAAGCGCCGGACTTCTCGAGACGTTGAGCAGTGAACTGCAACAAGGTGGCTGCCCGCCCGAGACCCCGGCGGCGATTGTCTACAAGGCCACCTGGCCCGATGAAAAGATCGTGCGCACCAGCGTAGCAAAACTTGCCTCTGCCGCGACGGAAAACGGCATTGAAAAAACGGCCCTAATTCTGGTGGGCAATTTCCTCGGCGACGGATTTGACCGTTCAAAGCTTTATGACCCTTCGTTTACCCACGGTTTCCGGCAGGCAGAAAGGTCATGAATATAAAAATCGTATCCTTCACGCGTGACGGCGCATTGTTTTCTTTGAAGCTGTGCAAGCTCCTTGACAACCGGGGATTCGATGCCACGGGTTATTACAAGGAAGATATGCCGGGGCTTGTGAAGCGTACCGGCGATATCCTGAAATTTGCAGAAAGCGCCTTTGAAAGCTGCGACGCTCTGATCTTCGTTGGCGCGGCGGGTATTGCCGTCCGCGCCGTCGCGCCGTATCTCAGGGGAAAGGATATCGACCCGGCTGTGCTCGTCTGCGATGAAAAAGGGCGATATGTCATCCCCATCCTCTCCGGCCATCTCGGCGGTGCCAACCGGCTGGCTGAGGAAATTGCAGAGCAGATCGGCGCCGCTGCCGTCTTGACGACCGCCACGGATATAAACGGGAAGTTTGCAGCCGATGTCTGGGCCCGCGACAACAATTGCCGGGTCTTCGATCCCCAAAAAATCAAAGCCGTATCGTCGGCAATCCTCGCGGGCGAACCGGTAGGGTTCCTTTCAGATTTCCCGGTGGATGGGGCGTACCCCAAAGGGGTTTTTCCTGTCGGCTATGGTAAAATCGGTATTTTGGTATCGCTGGATGTTTCAAGAAATCCCTTCGCCCACACGCTTCATCTGGTGCCGCAATGCATCGCCATAGGCATCGGCTGTAAACGGGGCGTTACGCATGAGAACGTGGAGGAACAATTTTTACAGACGCTTGCAGCAGGAAATTTGCCGGTGAAAGCGGTGAACTGCGTCGCCAGCATCAACCTCAAAGCAAAAGAAGCGGCGCTGCTTGCACTTTGCGAAAAATACCGTCTGCCACTTCAAACATTTTCGGCACAGGAGTTGGCTGGGGTTCAGGGTGAATTTACAGATTCGGATTTTGTACGCCGGACGACGGGCGTTGGAAATGTCTGTGAGCGGGCGGCTGTAAAAGCCTCCGGCGGCACGCTCATCATCCGGAAAACGGCCGGAAAAAGCGTCACGACCGCGGCGGCAAAAGCGGATTGGAAGGGCCAATTTTGAAATCATGCATGACGGGAGTCGGCTATACGACTAAGGGTGGATATATGAAAATCGTTGCCGTGGGGCTGGGCCCCGGTGCTGAAAATGAAATGACCGGCAGAGCACTTGACGCCCTGCGTGAAAGCGATGTGATCGTCGGATATGAAACGTATATATCTCTGCTCGGCTCTTTGGCCGAAGGGAAGACTGTCCTGACAACCCCGATGAGGCAGGAGGTCGATCGCTGCAAGCTGGCGGTCGAGGAAACGCTGAAAGGCAAAACCGTCGCGGTGGTCTGTAGCGGCGACGCCGGCATATACGGCATGGCGGGGTTACTGCAAGAGGTCGCGGCGGAGCATCCTCAAATAGAAATCGAAGTCGTCCCGGGCGTCACGGCTGCCACTTCCGCCGCCGCCGTGCTGGGGGCACCGCTCTCCCATGACTTTGCAGTCGTTTCGCTGAGTGATTTGCTCACGCCGTGGGAAACGATTGCAAAACGACTGAAGTGCGCCGCCGAGGCGGATTTTGTTCTCTGCCTCTATAACCCCGCCAGCAGAAAACGGGTGGATTATCTGGCAAGAGCCTGTGCGATCGTCGGTGAGTTCCGCGGCGGCGACACCCCCTGTGGTTACGCCCGCAACATCGGCCGCGTGGGGCAAGAGCACCATGTGCTGACGCTGCGGGAGCTTGCGGCAGTGCAGGCAGACATGTTCACCACGGTCATCATTGGGAATTCTACCACAAAAATCATCGGCGGCAGGCTTGTCACCCCCCGGGGCTACCGGGGTATTTGAGCCATGCGGGAAGGAGGCATAAGATGACGGAGAAAACGCTTGTTTTCGCCGGAACGACCGAGGGCCGGCAGCTCTGCGAATATCTCGCCGGACAGGGGCTTCCTGTTACCGCCTGCGTCGCGACGGAATACGGGAGCATCGTTATGCCGGAACAGGAGAATCTGCGCATCCACGCCGGTAGGCTCGATGTCAACGAGATGACCGAATTCATAACCGGTTTTCCCCTTGTAATTGATGCGACACACCCGTACGCCAAGGTCGTCACACGCAATATAAAGGCAGCCTGCAAAGCTACAGAAAGCGCATACATGCGTCTTCTGCGCCCTTCGCAAAACTGCGGCGACGCCGTAGTGCTGCCGGATGCAGAGGCCGCGGCCGCACATCTCGCCAAACGCGACGGCAATGTGCTGCTGACCACCGGCAGCAAGGAGCTTTCGGCGTTTGCCGGCATCGACCGCTTTTCGGCGCGCTGCTATGCCCGAGTGTTGCCCTCCCCGGACGCCATCGAGACCTGCCGCGAGGCAGGTCTTTCGGGCAGACATATCATTGCCATGCAGGGACCGTTTTCTCACCAGATGAACCTTGCCTTCATCCGGGAAACCCACGCCCGGTATCTGGTCACCAAGGATTCAGGCTCGGCCGGTGGCTTTGCCGAGAAGCTCTCGGCTGCAAAAGAGGCGGGTATCACCGTGATTTTGATTGCCCGGCCAACGGAGGAAATCGGTCTTGATTTCCGGCAGATGACCGAATGGCTGAATCGTCGCTACGGCTTCGAAGAAAAGCGAAAAAATCGCCGCACGTCAGGAGGTTCGTGAACGATGAGGCGTAATAAGCTCACATACTGTTTCAGCGTGATGCCCCCCCATATAGTGTTTATCCAGCGCTTTTGCAAGTTGGGTGAGGCCTGCAAGTGCAGCCCAACCCAGAGGAAGATAGGGAACACACCATAAAATCCACCCGTCATGTGATGAACGATCTAAGACAGGCCATAAAAAGGAGTTATCGGATATGAAAGGCGTTTTGATTCTTGCACACGGAAGCCGTGAAGACGATACGGAAAAAACCATGGATTCCATTGCCTGTATGGTAAAAGAGACACTTCCCGGTACTATTATAGAGACAGCCTATCTCCAATTTCGAAAGTGCAATCTGGAAAACGGGTTGGAAAATCTCATACACCAGGGAGCGGATGACATCTTGCTCATCCCTTATTTTCTTTTTTCCGGCGTACATATTCGTCACGATATTCCCGCCGAAATTGATTCGTTTCTCCAAAACAGGAAAGACGTAAAGATCACAATGGGCAACACCTTGGGTGCAGATCACCGGCTTGCCGAAGTCCTTGTCGACCGCATCAGGCAGACTTTATGAAAAGGACAGTCTATCTGATCGGTACCGGGCCGGGAGATCCGCGCCTGCTGACCGGCAGGGCACGCGCGCTTATCCACATCTGCGGCAGGGTCTTCGCCTCGGGCGCGCGGCTTGCCGAGCAAGTGAAGCCGATACGGGCGGATGCGGAAACGATCAGGCTTGCAGAACTGGAAGAGCGAGTCCTGACCTGTGACGCTGCTGAGATTGCCATCCTCGTTTCAGGCGATACCGGATTTTTCAGCGCCGCCGAAACCTTTGTGCAGAAGCTTGCCGGAAAAGCGGCGTGTGAGATGGTAAACGGCGTCAGCAGCCTGCAATATCTCTGCGCCAAATTGGGGACAGGCTATGAACAGGTGAAAATCGTCAGCCTACATGGACGCGAGGGGTTCTTTCTGGGGCAAATCGCTTATCATCCCACCGTGTTTTTATTGACCGGAGGCAAAATCAAGGCGCAGGATATCTGCTTTCAGCTTGCGGAAAGCGGGCTCGGATCTGTTCACGTCACGGCGGGTGAAAAGCTCTCACTGCAGGAAGAACGGATTATTTCCGGCACGGCGGCGGAGCTCTCACGGATGAAATTTGATGATTTAACCGCCCTGCTCGTAGAAAATCCCGCTTTTACCGATTGCAGTGCCCCGCTGAAAGACAACCAATTCACCCGAGGCGATGTTCCGATGACCAAGGAAGAGGTGCGGTGGCTTTCTGCCGCGAAGCTTGCCGTGCGCCCGGGGAATGTGATCTATGACATCGGCGCGGGGACAGGCTCCGTCTCTGTCGAACTCGCGCGCCGGGCACGGGATGGAATGGTATACGCCATTGAGCGGGAAGACGACGCTCTGGACCTAATTGCAAAAAACCGCAACAGACTCGGCGCCTATAACGTGACCGTCGTGAAAGGCGAAGCGCCCGCGTGCCTTACGGGGTTGCCGCGGCCCGACCGAGCCTTTATCGGTGGCAGCGGCGGAAGATTGGGAGAGATTTTGAAGCGGCTGACCAACGCGAATCCGCACATCCGGGTCACGGTCAACGCCGTTTCGCTGGAAACGCTCTCGGAAGCCGTGGATGTAATGACACGTATGGGGCTTACGCCGGAGATTGTCCAGATAAGCGCGGCACGGGCAAAAAAGACCGGCAACCACCATTTGATGATGGCTCAGAATCCGGTTTATATAATCACCGGAGAGGCGAATGGCGGCACATGTGAAAATGCGCAGGAGGATGAGCGATGACGGCGAATCCGCCGCGTATCCTCTTTGCCGCCCCGGGCAGCGAGAGTGGAAAAACCTTGGCTGCCTGCGCGGTGCTGAGTGCTCTTCGTGGAAAAGGCGTCGAGTCCGCCGCCTTCAAATGCGGGCCCGATTACATTGACCCCATGTTTCACCGCAAAGTGTTGGAGAAAAGCGCGGCTAACCTCGACCTTTTTTTGATGGGAGCAGATGCCTGCCGCCGGCTGTTGGCGGAAGGTTCCTCCGGCGCCTCCTTTTCTCTCATTGAAGGGGTGATGGGGTATTACGACGGCCTTGGCAGGACAGATCGCTACAGTTCCTATTATCTGGCTCGGGAAATGAGCACACCAGTGGTGCTGATTGTGGATTGCAGCGGCATGGCGGTGACACTGGCGGCCATTCTCAACGGCATGGTGTCCTATCGGTCGGACAGTGCAATCAAAGGTGTGATTTTTAACCGCATCAAGCCGGGGATGTATGCGTTTTACCGCTCGGTCGTGGAGGAAAACACGCCGCTCAAGGTTCTCGGTTTCTTGCCTGAAATGCCGGACTGCCGCTTTGACAGCCGTCACCTCGGCCTGATAACCGCCGATGAAATCGGAGATATACAGTCAAAAATGGAGAAGCTCGGTGCGCAGGCGGTAAAATCCATTGATCTCGACGCTCTGATGCAGATTGCCCGGTCAGCCGGTTCGTTCAGCTATATGCCTTTGACGTTTGATCGGCAGTTTGACGTCAAAATCGCCGTCGCACAGGATCGTGTTTTCTGCTTTTACTACCGCAATGGCCTTGCGGTGCTGGAAAAGCTGGGCGCGCGGCTGATTTTCTTCAGCCCGCTTGCCGGGGAACCCCTCCCTGCATGCGACGGACTGCTCCTCGGCGGAGGGTATCCAGAGCTGTATCTGGAGCAGCTCTCAAAAAACAGCGACGTGCTCGCCGGTATCCGCAAAGCTGTCTTGAGCGGGATGCCCTGCGTTGCGGAATGCGGTGGGTTCCTGTTTCTGCAAAAAGGCATGCGGAATGCGCACGATAAACTGCTCCCGATGGTCGGTGCTCTGGAGGGTGAGGCGTTTATGACCGATGGACTTAAACGTTTTGGGTACGTGAAGCTCACTGCAAAATGTGACAATCTGCTGTGTGCCGCAGGCGAGAGCCTGTCCGCCCACGAATTCCATTATTCGGATTCCACCTTCTGCGGCGACAGCTTCACGGCGGAAAAGCCCGGCGGTACCCGGCAGTATGCATGTATAGCGGCAGGGCCAACCCTTTTTGCCGGATACCCGCATATCCATTTCGCAGGGCAGCCCAAGGCAGCTGTCCGCTTCGTTGCGGCATGTGCGGCCTTTCAAGCCGGGAATAGCCCCCGGCACATGCCGGATTTTTGAACCATTTCAGGAATTGGAGAACCTTATGACCGTTCTGTTTGCAATAATAGCCGGTTTTCTGCTCGACTGCATATTTGGCGACCCGCACGCGCTGCCCCATCCGGTGCGCTTGACGGGTCTGCTGGTTACCGGCGGAGAAAAGGTCTTGCGACAAATCAGCTGTAAGACACCGCAAAGCCGTTTGGTCTGTGGTGTGCTGCTCACACTCGTTGTCGTTCTCTTTTCCTTTGCTGTTCCGTTTTTTATTTTGTTCGTCCTCGCTCGGATGAACTTTTATCTGGCTCTGGCGGTGCAGAGCTTTATGTGTTATCAGATCATCGCGGCAAAAAGCCTTCGAGTCGAAAGCATGAAAGTCAGTGCCGAACTGGAACGGGTCAGCCTTGTCAGCGCACGGCAAAAACTCTCTTGGATTGTAGGACGCGACACGCAGAACCTCGATGAGGCGCACATTATACGGGCCGCAGTGGAAACGGTAGCGGAGAACACCAGCGACGGGGTGACCGCGCCGCTACTGTATCTGCTCATAGGCGGCGCGCCGCTTGGATTTTTGTATAAGGCCGTCAACACGCTGGACTCCATGATCGGCTACAAAAACGAGAAATATCTGCATTTCGGCCGGTTCGCGGCGCGGCTCGACGACGTTTTCAATTTTGTCCCCGCTCGGCTGACAGGCCTTCTCATGGCTCCCGCGGCCGCACTCATCGGGCTGGACGGACGCGGCGCTTTCCATATTTTCCGGCGGGATCGCAAGAAACATCACAGCCCCAATTCGGCCTGCACGGAGGCGGCCTGCGCGGGTGCGTTGGGCGTTCAGCTTGGGGGTGACAGCACATATTTCGGCAAACTTGTGAAAAAGCCCACCATTGGAGACGACCACCGGCCCGTCGAGGTGGAGGACATACGCCGCGCAAACCGGCTGATGTATGTCACGACGGTGCTGTTTCTTATCATCGGCGGGGGTCTACGGCTTCTGATTTTGTGGAGTATCCTGTAAGGAGGGATTGAAATGGAGCTGAACCATGGCGGAGATGTCTATTCCGCTGAAAACACGGGAGCCGTCGATTTTTCGGCAAACATCAATCCTCTCGGTCTGCCTAAAAGCGTCAAGCAGACGCTCGAAACCGCGGCGGCCGATTGTGTTCACTACCCCGACCCGCTCTGCCGCGAACTGCGCGCGGCGATTGGAGCGTATGAAGGCGTTGCGGCCGAGAACGTATTCTGCGCGGGCGGCGCTGCCGAAATTCTATATCGCATTGCCTGGGCTTTGCGTCCGCGCCGCGCCCTGGTGGCCTCCCCCACTTTTTCGGAATACCGCCTCGCGGTTGCGTGCACGGGCGGAGAAGTCTGCACCTGCCCTCTGCACGAGGAAATGGATTTTGCGCCCGGGGAGGATTTTATTGCGTGCATCGACGGTTCCGTCGACCTCGTCTTTCTATGCAATCCCAACAACCCCACCGGTGTGGTCGTCGGGCGTGAGTTTGTCCAAAAGACGGCGGAAAAATGTGCGCGGACCGGCGCGACACTGGTTGTGGACGAATGCTTTATGGATTTCGTGCGGGGCGGCGAGGAAAATTGCTCGGCGAAGCCCCTGCTTTCGGATTATGAAAATCTTCTGGTACTCAAGGCTTTCACCAAAATTTTTTCAATGCCGGGTGTGCGCCTCGGCTATTGCCTGACAGCCAACCGGCAGCTGATTGAAAAGCTGGCTCTGTGCGGTCAGCCTTGGAGCGTGTCGGTATTTGCACAGGCAGCTGGGGCCGCGGCGGCGAAAGAGCTGGCTTTCGTTGCGGAATCGCGGCGGTTCGTAGAAAAGGAACGGGCGTTTTTGTGCACGGGATTGTCAGGCCTTGGGCTGAGGGTCTTTGAAGGGACGGCAAATTTTCTGCTGTTCCGCGCATCCGGAGTCTCAGACCTGCGTGAGAGGCTGCTTCGCCGGGGGTATCTAATCCGCAACTGCGCCAATTTTGACGGCCTCGACGACAACTTTTACCGAATCGCGGTGCGCACACATGCGGAGAACAGCGGTCTGCTGCGGGCATTGGAGTGTTCGCTTTGACGTTCTGATTATTCTGGATGGGGAGGAGATGAGATAATGACCAAGGCGATTATGGTACAAGGCACCGCCTCAAACGCGGGCAAAAGCCTGCTCGCAGCCGGGCTCTGCCGGATTTTTACCCAGGATGGATACCGCGTGGCGCCTTTCAAATCACAGAATATGGCCCTCAATTCCTTTATCACCAAAGACGGCCTGGAGATGGGCCGGGCACAGGTGACGCAGGCAGAAGCGGCGGGGTGCGAGCCGGATGTGCGCATGAATCCCATCCTGCTCAAACCCACAAGCGACAGAGGATCGCAGGTCATCGTCAACGGCGAGGTCGTCGGCAATATGACGGCACAGGAGTATTATCTCCGTAAACGCGAACTTATGCCCAAAATTGAGAAGGCTTACGCAAGCCTTGCCTCGGAAAACGATATTATTGTGCTGGAGGGCGCCGGGAGCCCTGCGGAGATCAATTTAAAAGAAAACGACATCGTCAATATGTATATGGCTAAGCGCGCGAAAGCGCCGGTTTTGCTCACAGGCGACATCGACCGGGGCGGTGTTTTCGCTTCTATCTACGGCACGGTCATGCTCCTGCCCGAGGAAGAACGCAGACTCATTCGCGGTATCGTCATCAATAAATTCCGGGGCGATGTGGATATCCTGAAACCGGGCATCGAGATGCTTGAAGCGCTGGTGCGCAAGCCGGTGGTGGGCGTGGTGCCCTATCTGCATCTGGATATCGACGACGAGGACAGTTTGAGCGAGCGGTTGACGGAGAGCGGGCCGCCAAAGCGCATTGACGTCGCGGTGGTTCGCCTGCCACGGATTTCAAATTTTACAGATTTCAACACTTTCGGGCGACTGAAAGAGGCATCGGTGCGGTATGCAGCGTCTGTCCGGGAACTGAAAGAGCCTGACCTTATCATCCTGCCCGGGACAAAGAACACAATGGGTGATCTGAAATGGCTGCGTGCGTGTGGGCTGGAAGCCGCCATTCTCAGACATGCCGCAGAGGGGAAACCCGTCATCGGCATCTGCGGCGGCTATCAGATGCTCTGCAAACAGCTTTCCGACCCATTCGGCGTGGAGGAAGGCGGAAAAATGGCGGGACTCGGCCTGCTGGATGCGGAAACCGTCTTTGAAAAACAGAAGACCCGAATGCGAATCATCGGCAGCTTTTTGAAACCGGAGGGTCTTTTCGCAGAACTAAACGGTGCGGCGTTTGAAGGCTATGAAATTCACATGGGAAAAACGCAGGGGTCTGCGCCGGCGCTCTCTACCATCACCTCGATGCAGGGCGAGAAAAAACTTGACGGCATGGTGAGCGGCAACGTATTTGGCAGCTATGTGCACGGTCTTTTCGATTCGGAGGACGTTCTGCGCGGGGTTGTTCGGGCGCTGCTAAAAGCCCAAGGCATTGATGCCGCACAGACCGAAAAGGCAGGATGGGACATCCGCACCTACAAAGACCAGCAGTACGATTTGCTTGCCGGAGCGCTGCGAAGCGCCCTCGATATGGACCAAGTGTATCAAATTCTTGAGGAGGGCGTGTGAGGCGGCTCGCAGCGGACAGATCGACCGGCAGGAGGATTGCAATATGGCTGAAAAGGGTCTTGCCCATAACTGCGGCATGACAATGCTTATTACAGGCGGGGCCGCCAGCGGGAAGTCTGCACTGGCCGAAAAACTTGCGGCAGTGGCAAATCGGGGCGTCCTCGGTTATTTTGCTACCATGCAGATTGGTGACGAGGAATCCGCCGCACGTGTGGCGAAACACCGGCAGATGCGGAGCGGCAAGGGCTTTGAGACGGTAGAGTGCCCTTTTGGTTTTCCCGATGACCGGACGCTCAGCCAATTTGATACGGTCTTGCTTGAATGCATTTCAAACCTCACGGCCAACGTCATGTTCGGAGCCGACAAGAGCCCCAGAGAAACCGTCTCGTTTATTTTAAAAGATGTGAACCAACTTTGCCGTATAGTTCGACAGGTGGTGATCGTGACCAACGAAGTCTTTTCAGATGGCGGTGATTACGATGCCTTCACCCGTGGTTATCTTTCAGCTATGGGAACTATCAACCAGAAAATTGCGAAGGCGGCCGACGTGGTGTTGGAATCCGTCTGCGGCATCCCTGTCTTTTACAAGGGAAGGGAGGCTGTAAGCGCATATGAAGCTCTTCTTTGAATCGTGCGCCGTTGCCTTTTCGATGTATTCGCGCATCCCAATGCCGCAATTCAGATGGAATGAGCGGAATATGCGCTGGTCGCTCGCTTTTTTCCCTTTTGTCGGGGCTGTCGTCGCGGCGATTTTGTTCGGTGTGTTTCTTTTTTTCCGCACTTTTGCACTGAACCCCGGCTTTTTCGCCGCGGCTGCCGTGCTGGTTCCGATCGTGATGACCGGCGGCATCCATATCGACGGTTACTGCGACACCTGTGACGCCTTTGCCTCCCACGGGGACCGCGAGGCAAAGCTGCGCATCATGAAGGACCCGCACGTTGGCGCTTTCGGCGTCGTTTACACTGCCGCCCTGCTTCTGCTCCAATTTGGTGCATGGCAGCAGCTTTTTCTCAAACCCGCTTTTATTTTTCCGGTTTTGTCCGCGTCGGTACTCGCCCGCTCGCTGGCGGGCGTTGCAATCCTTTGCTTTCCCAAAGCAAAGGAGGATGGACTTGCGGCCACCTTTGCGGGTCCCGCATTCAAAAAACCGGTGACGGTGATTCTGTTGGTCATCGCTGCCCTGGCCGCACTGCTGCCCGCCATTGGGCAGGGAGCCGCTGCGCTGCTGGCGCCTGCAATCGCACTGCTGTCTTTTGGGATGTTTTACGCAATGGCCAAAAAGTGTTTTGGCGGGATTACGGGCGACCTGGCAGGCTTTTTTATTACGGTCTACGAAACGCTTGCACTCTTCACCTGCGCCATACTTGGCGCAGTGCTGCGCTGAGAGCATCGTCTGCTGATGCGAATTTCTATAAAAATGGAGAACAAGATAGCAATATTTCACCACGAGATTGGAGGATACACATGGTATTGGTGACAGGCGGAAGCTACCAGGGAAAACTGCGGTTTGTGATGGATGCGTTCGGCTTCAGCATGAACGATGTGACAGAGGGCGCGGTATGCGACCTGCAAAAGGCCTTTGATAAACCTGTCCTTAATCATCTGAACCAATTTGTCGGGCGAATGCTTGCGGCAGGCATGGCGTTGGAGGATACAGCGGAGAGCGGTGTCGCCCAAAACCCCGGAATCGTTGTCCTGTGCGACGAAATCGGGTGCGGTATTGTACCTGTCCGGCCGGAAGACCGCCTTCTGCGCGAAAAGATCGGCCGGCTGCAATGCAGGCTTGCGGCAAAGGCCGGGAAGGTCTACCGGGTCAGCTGCGGGATAGCGCAGTTGATAAAAGGTGAATAAACGAAGGGGAATGAATTTGAAAAGAAACACACTGCGGATTTCCATGTTGGCTGTTTTTATTGCGTTGTCCGCTGTTGGGGCAAACGTCAAGATCATGGGCTCCATTGCGTTTGATTCGCTCCCGGCGTTTCTTGCGGCCATGCTCATCGGCGGACCGGAGGGGGCGATTGCGGGAGCCGCCGGACATCTGTTTTCGGCAATGCTCTCGGGATTCCCGCTGACCTTGCCGATGCATCTTGCAGTTGCGGCCGAAATGGGGGCTATTTGTTATCTCACGGGATGGCTCACCCAAAAGCGAAAATGCCCGATATGGCTTACCGGTTTTCTGGCGTTTGTGCTCAATGCTTTTGTATCCCCGCTCATTCTGCTCGTCTGGCCGGGGTTGGGGTGGGCTGCCTGTACATCGCTGCTCCTGCCGCTCGCGCTCGCATCCGCCGCCAATGTCTTTGCAGCTTCCATTCTTGCTTATGCGCTCAGAAAACCGTTCAGCGTCATATGGGGCGGTGAGGTAAAATGAAAGAACTGATGTCGCCCAGAGATGTTTTGCTGTTGGCAACTGGGCACGACGACGTCTGGGTATCAGCCGTCGATTCCTGCGGAGGCATTGGGAAAGAAGCGCACGATACCTTGCAAGTTGACCCCATACTGGTTGGCGTACTCACAGCCCGAGTAGCCCTGCTGGAAGTCATGGCGGTGGGTGCAAAGCCGGCCTTTGCCTCCATAGCCGTAAGCAACGGACCGGATGCAGCGGAGCCGTTGATTTGCGGCGCTAAAAAAATGTTTGGGGAGCATCTTCCCTGCATCATCAGCACAGAGAAGAATATGCCGACATCCATGACTGGTTTTGGAATAACGGTAACAGGTCTTTGCAAAATGAAAGATTTGTTGACGGCACGGGCAAAACCGGGAGATACCCTGTATTGCGTGGGTACACCTCTGGTGGGTGGGGAAACGCTGGATGAGAAAGCGAAACTTTTTGGCGTGAAAGAACTGGAAATTCTTCTAAAAAACCCGCATGTCCATGCAATTATCCCCGTGGGGTCGAAAGGCATCGCCGCTGAGGCGGGGATACTGGCGGCAGAAAACGGCCTGCAATTTCAACTGAACCGAAGCCCGGCGGTCGATTTGAACAAATCCGCGGGCCCGTCTACCTGTGCGGTCTGTTCAGCGGATAGGTGCACGGATTGGGGAATAAATCTGCCCATTTTTGAAATCGGGATTTTATTGCATCTATAAGTGGATTCTGTCAGGGCGCAGAATGGACACCATTTAAGCAAGAGCATATGCTCTTGCTTTTGTTGTCTGGTCATGCTACACTCTTCATATCCCCCCATAGGGGATATGAAGGAGGCTCCATTATGGAAGATATCCATCACCATGAAAATACCAAAGCCGTTATCAACCGTATGTCGCGAGCGATTGGGCATATGCAGGCCATAAAAAAGATGGTGGAAGAAGGCCAGGATTGCAGTGCAATTCTGATCCAGCTTTCTGCCGTCCGCTCTGCAATCAACAGCATCGGCCGCATCGTCTTGCAGGATCACATTGACCACTGTGTGGTGGACGCCGTCAAAAGCGGAGATCAAAAGGTTTTAGATGACCTGAATGATGCAATTGCCAAATTTCTGAAGTGAACGGGATTCGAACAGGAGAAGATATGGATGAAAGATGCAGTCAAAAAGTGGCTTGTCAACAATGAAAAGCGAAATGTGGTTTTGGTCGCCCTTTCGGCGGTTGCGCTGATTCTCAGTTTGAGCGGTCTACTGGGCCGTGCCTTGCCTTTCGATATCGCGTGGGTCGCCATCCTGCTTTGCGGCATCCCGATTGTGGCAGGCTCGATCACCGCTCTGGTCAAAGAGCGCGACATCAAAGCGGATGTATTGGTTTCCATCGCGTTGATCGCGTCCATTGGCATCAAAGCATATTTTGCCGCGGGCGAAGTCGCCTTGATTATGGCGATCGGGACGCTGCTTGAGGATGCAACCGCCCGCAAAGCGCGCAAGGGCATTCAAAAACTCATCAATCTGACACCAAAAACCGCACGGGTCAAAAGAAACGGCGGCGAGGAGATCATCCCGGCTGGTGATGTGGAAATTGGTGACGTTCTCGTCGTTTTGGCAGGCGAAACGATTGCTGTGGACGGTATAGTCCTCGCCGGGCAAACCTCAATCGATCAGTCAGCCATGACAGGGGAATCCATCCCCGTTGACAAGACCATCGGAGACGAAATCATAAGCGGGACAGTGAACCAGTTCGGCACCTTTGAAATGCGCGCCGCAAAGGCCGGCAGTGACAGTTCCCTCCAGCGGATGATTCGGATTGCTGAAGACGCAGACGCAAACAAAGCGCCCATCGTGAAACTGGCGGACCGTTGGGCGGCATGGCTTGTGGTTGTCGCTCTTGGCTCGGCAGGGCTTACATGGCTGATAACGGGTGAATCAATCCGCGCGGTCACAGTGCTGGTCGTATTCTGCCCCTGTGCGTTTATCCTTGCAACGCCGACCGCCGTAATGGCAGGCATCGGGAACGCGACGAGATTCGGCATCCTTGTCCGTTCCGGCGACGCGTTGCAGCGGTTTTCTCAAATCAACTGTATGGCTTTTGACAAAACCGGGACACTCACATATGGCAAACCGGACGTGATTGGTGTTGAGAGCTGCAATGCCGCCTTTCCTGCCGATAAAGTGCTCGAACTGGCCGCTCTGGTGGAACAGCGCTCGGAACATCCGTTAGGAAAATCCATCCTGGCTTATTATCTCAAGCGCGGAGGACAGCCGCAGGAGATACAGAATTTTGTTTTGGCAACCGGTATGGGGGTTGCCGCAAAAGCAGACGGCCGCAGGATTCTGGTCGGGAAAGCAGACTATTTAGAGCGTGAAGGTATTCAACTGCCCGATTCGGCGCGACAAATGACGGACAGATATGTAAAGAAGGGTGCAACTGTTATTTATGTCTGCGTCGACGAAAGATTTGCAGGAATGATCGCATTGGCGGATGTTTTGCGGGAAACCGCAAAAGTCATGATTGCGGAATTGAAGTCTGTCGGCGTACGCCCCGTTTTACTGACAGGGGATAACGAGGTGACCGCAAACTATATTGCCTCTCAAGTTGGAATCGAGGATGTTGCATTCAATATGCTGCCGGAAGGGAAAATGAACGTAATCCGCGAATATGCCGACAAGGGACACCGTATCTGTATGGTCGGCGACGGCATCAACGACGCCCTGGCGTTGAAAACGGCATATGCCGGGATTGCAATGGGCGGGGTCGGCAGCGATATTGCCGTGGAGGCTGCAGACGCGGTGCTCGTCAGCGATCATATTGAGCGAGTCCCTTATCTTTTTCAGATGGCTAAAAAGTCCATGAGGCGTATCAATTTTAACATCACCGTTGCGATGATTTGGAACTGTATTGCGGTGATCTTGTCGTCCATCGGTGTGCTGAATCCCGTGACGGCGGCACTGGTACATAATGTCGGCTCTGTATTCGTTGTGACAAGTTCGGCACTCTTGATCACATCCAGAGAAAATTGAACCCATACCGCTTGAAAGGCGGTATGGATGTTTACAGTCTGGTGGATTATATCGCAACGAAACCAACACCCAAGGAGCTGTTACCCGATTAATGCCACCTATTTTGCTTGATGCGCTGGTTTTTCAACAGGCCTATAATAAATTTGTTCAGACTTTCTCCATGTTGGTATCTGCCGATAACCTTGGATACGTCGAGAATCAAGCATATCACAAGCCGATTTTTCCATATTTGTTAGTCCTCTCTATTTCACCGCTTTTTTGCCCTATCTGCACTCGTTTTTCACCGCGCCCTATGTAAACCTGTTTCACATGGATACTGCGCGAAACTGTCGATTCCCAAGAAATATATGATGCATTTCTTTTATTTTGCGACAATTATTTTGAAATTTTGTGTCAAATGTGTTAAAATAGAAGCGGTAAAAGTTACATAATGGTTGCTTTTGTGCAGCTATACGGGAGGTCAAGGCACATGCGATTAAAGAGGCATCGATGCGGTATCCGTTTAATTGCCGGAACAGTTTTACTGTCAACAGGCCTGATGACACTACCGCCGCACGTTTCTGCTACAGATTTATCCAGTTTGAAACAGCAATATGCTGCCTTGCAACAACAGCAGCAGCAATTGCAGAGTCAACTTCAATCTCAAACCAGTCAGGTTCAGACAGAACAGGCCAAGCAGGCTTCGCTCAGCGCTGAGGTGGCCATTACACAAAAACAGTTGGCAATATTAAAAGGCCAGTCTGATTCCATCAATGCGCAGATTGCAAATAAGGAACAAGAGATTGCGGTTTCACAACAGCAACTCGATCAAAATTACAATTTGTTGAAACAACGTCTGCGGGCAATGTACGTTTCGGGTGACGATTCATTTTTGGTTGTGTTGCTCAATTCCAATGGTGTGAGTGATTTTCTTAATCGGATTGAGATGGTAAAAGCCGTATCCAACCATGATAATCGCATCATATCGGACTTGCGGCAGGCTCAGGATCAGTTAAATGCAGACAAGAAAGCGTTAGATGAGGCAAAACAAGATTTGCTGCAAACGCAGGGGACTATGGCGGCCAAGCAGGATATGCTGAATGCACAGCTTGCGCAGCAGGCACAAGTGGTGACGCAGGCGCAGGCGAGCGCGCAGAATACCCAGCAAACCGCCAGTGCGGTGAACCAACAGGCTGCACAGACCGATGCACAGATCAACGCCGAAATTGCCGCGGAAGCCGCTGCGGCAAAGGCAGCCGCGGCGAAAGCGGCACAGGCATCTGCATCTTTTGCCGCACCCGCCGCAGCACAGGCACCTTCCAGCCAAGGCGGCGGATCTCAAACAACCGGCAGCACACCTGCACGTTCTTCCACGTCATCGAACTCGAGTAATACAGGGAGTGCGGTTTCTACCCCTTCCCCAAACACACCGCCGAGTCCTCAGAGCGGCTTTGGATCTGCCACTTATGTGGTCAGTTATGCGAAAAACTTCCTCCATTACCCCTATATATTTGGTACTGCAGGACCCAGTACGTTTGATTGCTCTGGATTTGTACAATATGTCTATGCGCACGCGGCCGGCATATATTTGACACATTCGGCTGCCGAGCAATCTCAAGCTGGTTCGTCAGTCAGCAAAGGCAGTTTGCAGCCGGGCGATTTGGTGTTCTTCAATGTCGATGGCGGCGGGATTGATCATGTAGGCATTTATATCGGCGGTGGTCAGATGATTAACGCGGAAAACCCAGGAGTGGGTGTCATATATGATAACATCAACTCGGGCTATTGGGCGGCTCGTTATGCAGGTGCACAGCGAATTTTAAACTGACGGTGATATATCAATAACAAAATTATGTAATGTTGAGAATGGGACGCAATATGCGTTCCATTTTTTTTATGGCAGACAGAAATGCCAAAGGCACATGTTTAAAGATGAACGCGGTTTTAATATGGATACATGCGGAGAAGGTTGGGCGTGTGCGGCGGGAACGGAAAAAATTTCAAAGCGATAAAAGATTTACGAAAACAGGCAGGAGACAGATATCCTATTACTTTGTTGACGTGGAATGCGAGGGTAATATCGGGGGTTCCTCAGATAGATTCTCCATGAATTCGAGTCGATGAGCTTCTTCCATATCCAATAAGTGTTCTGCAGAAACGGGTGCATTGGAGCGTATACGCCAAAAACCACCGTGTTTCATCTGCTTTTCCTGCTTGGGGTTTGCGTCCGCATTGGTTGCGGGCGCATCTTTTTTAGATGAATCTGCCGGTTGTTCTTCGGGGTGAGGGGCGGGTAAAGAGGGCTTGTGCTTGGCTGCGGGCGTTTCTGCTTTCGGCGGAGGCGGCATTTGCGGTTCTGCCTGGGTCAGGGCAGGTGTTGCAGACACCGTTGCAACGACTTCATCCGATTTGGACGGATTGTCTTTGAAAAAGACAGCTTTTGCGTCGGCTGAGATGTCTACTGTCCACTCGGTCGTGTGCGGGCCTTCGGGATGGGCGGTTGCTTTTGGAGAGAATTGCACTTCAAAAGCGCTGGCGTCGGGCTTGCTGTCTTTCAGACGTACAGAAAACGTCTGACGAATCAGCGTGTGCGTGCAGGATTGCTTCCCGCTAAAATCTTCATGAGTAAAAAGAAGAAATATCAAATAGGAACCATATACGGCGATAAAACCGTTTTCAAGGTCTTTACAGAATATATGCTCCACACAAGTCTGTATATCCGCGATGGAACTCTCATAGTGCGAAACGCATAGGGTGACGGTTTTCTGGTAATGCGTTTTGCACGTTCCGATAACAGTTCTTGACATATCTAACGCTTCCTTTCCGCACAGAATGTTTAAAAAGCCGTCAGACCGTCTGCACATGCCTCACTGATAACCAGGGGGTGGTGTGCCAGAAACAGCGACGGCGGTGGTATTTCATACTGATTGTAGTCTATGCGCGGAGCACAATGAAGTTTCCCCAACAGGTGTGCGGTGGACCTTTTGCCGGCTTGCTGAATAAGCTATACTATCCCTTAAAACTTTGGACAAGACAGAAGGAGTTTATTGCCATGAAATATAAGAAGACGCTTCAGGTACCGGTCATTGTAGGCGAAGGCGAAGCACAATTCTTTATTGAAAAAGATACCTGTATTGCGCCTCCCAGCCCACCGGTCTACACGGTCAAAAGCATTAAAAAATGGGTTGAAGTCTGCACGGCGAAGGCCATCAAAGGAAAAGTGATCTTCAACGCATACCTTTGGAAAACTGTGGTCTATACAACGGTCGAGCATGTGCATAACGGCACAGTGAATGGACCGGTTTATCACAGTACTTTTAAAGTCCCGTTTGGTGGATTTGTGGAGATGTGCCCCTATCCGGGAGAAAAGATCTGCGAAGACGCCAAAGCAGAGCTGCTTGAAGCTGATGTCGAGGGCAGCAAGGAAATCTGGCATGACGAAGACTGCATCGACGGCATTACTGTATTCAACAAATTGTTGGAAAAAACGGTTGTGCGCCTGAAATTCAAGGTGACGACCATTCAGCATGTTGAAGTGGAAACTTTCCCGAAACCGTATTGCCCTGCGCAGGATAAATGTATTGCCAAACCGGAAAAAGACTGCCGTGATATCGAGAAATCTCTGCAAAATTTCGATGAGGATGAGGAGCAGGAATAAAACCGCGTGCCTGATGTTACCTATAGATTGAGCAAGGAGACTGCGGGGATTCCCGGCAGTCTCTTTTTGGCTGTATGGTTACGGTCTGCCGGAACATGAATGGAAGAAAAATGGCAGATAAGATATCATTCAGCGGGAGAATCCCATGGCACACAATGAAATTACATAAACTTGACATGTTTTTGATATTCGCGGGATTTTTCCTTCCGTATAATAAACGGTGGGGTGGTTTCATGAATGTTTTGGTACATCTGCTGTTTGCGAGGCATATCCATGCGGCTGTTTGCGAACAGATAGGGGTCAGGTTGAGTTGGAGGGGGTTTCTATATGGAAACATCCTTCCTGATCTCTCTGCGAAGTATGACACACATCCGCATTTTGTGGATGAATCACTGGCATTTGCCCTTGGGTGCGCTTCTGCGCTTTACGATCAGGCGGGAGATAAGCGACTTGGCGCTTTCGGCTATGCAAAAGATATCGGGGTTGTTACACACTATCTTTCCGATTTTTGCTGCCATGCGCACACCAAACAATTTTCCGGAGACATGAAGCAGCATCACTGGTACGAGTGGAAAATGTTGTTTGCGTTTGATAAGGGGTTATCACAATATCGGACGCATCTGCCGGATACTGCGGATACGCTGGAAGCGTTTACCCTCTTTTTAAAACGCAGCCTGCGGGAACAGCAAAACGGTTTGCCAAGCGGCGTGCGGGATGTGTTTTATGCGATGAAAGTCTCCACAGTCATGGTCTTGCTGCTGCTGCGCAGGGCCGTGTATACGCAGGCAATTTTACTCTATCATGCGAATGAAATGTACGCTTTCCAACAACAAGAGGAGGACTGGCATGAAAGTCGCTTATTTTTGTGATACCTTTGCCCCTCAAATCAATGGCGTATCTACCACACTTGAAAAGTTGCGGGCATACGCATTGAAAAACAACATTGAAACGGTTTTTCTGGTGCCGGACTATCCCGAAACACAGCCCAATGATAAAAATGTGTATCGCTTTTTGTCGTTTCCTCTGTTTTTTTACAAGGAATGCCGCGTTGTCATCCCCCCGGTGTTCAAAGCTGAAAAAATCCTGGATGAATTCAAACCGGATTTAATCCACGCATACAGCGAATTTGGTATTTCACTGGCAGCAATCCGATATGCTAAAAAGAAAAACATCCCGATTGTCTCCTCTTATACCAGCAATTTTAACTCCTATTTGCATTATTACAATATGGATCTTGTCAGCCCGATTCTGGAAAATTATCTGAATTGGTTTCACAACAATTGTGCGTTGACATTCTGCCCCTCGGAGATGACGCGGGAATACCTTTTTCAAAAAGACATCAAACGGGTGGATATCATGCGGCGCGGGGTAGACCCCAGCCGGTTCAGCCCTACGTTCCGCAGTGACGCTTTCCGAAAAAAATCGGGAGTTAAAGAGGGAGCGCTGCTGTTTACATATGTCGGACGGATCTCACCGGAAAAAGATCTCGATATCCTTATGGAGAGCATTACGTCTATCAAGGCGGCATATGGCGACAAGGCCGCTTTTGCCATCGTGGGCGATGGACCGTATCTGCATGAGATGAAACAACGGATGGGAAACAAGGCACATTTTACCGGTTTCTTAAAAGGACGGGACTTATCTGTTGCATATGCCTCCTCCGACGTGTTTGTTTTTCCTTCCACGACGGAAACATTCGGCAATGTGGTTCTGGAAGGAATGTGTTCTGGCCTGCCCGCCATTGTCCCGAACGCCGGCGGCGTGGTAGAAACCGTGACACATGGTCAGAATGGTTTGATTGTTCCGCCGCGTGATAGTGCCGCTTTTACAAATGCAATGAAACGGCTTTTGGACTCTCCGCGTCTTTGTATGGCGATGCGCGATCGGGCGCTGCAAACGGCCCAAACCCGTTCATGGGAGCGGGTGTTTGAATTGCTGTTTGACCGCTATGCACGTTTGGTGGAAGAAAAGATTGGATAATCAGCGCTGCGTGTTTTGTGATGCCGGTGGAAACATGAAATTGTAGGTGTGCTTTGAAAGATTTCTGTTTTTCTACTTGACAGGCACTAAAAAGGTATAGTATAATACAATCAGAGAAATTGAATAGGGCTTTTATGACTGACGGAATTGTGGAGCACCACAAGGAAGTAGAAGCTTTTGAGTATTGCCGACCGTCTGGGCAGCATTTGGTGAGTAACCGAATGCTGCCTTTTTGATTTTGCAGAATGGCAGGAAGCCACTTTGGAGGGGATGCAGCATGAACAGACAAGCATGGGATGGTTTTCATGATGGGAAGTGGCAGGATGCGGTGGATGTACGTGATTTTATCCAGAAAAATTACGCGCCGTATACAGGCGATGAAGGGTTTCTTGCCCCGCCGACGGCACGTACATGTTCGCTTGTGCAAGAGCTGAACACACTGCTGGCGCGTGAGCAGGCTGCCGGGGGTGTGCTGGATGTGGATACCGAAACGATCACAACGCCGACAGCTTATCGCCCCGGATATCTGGATAAGGAAAAAGATATTATCGTAGGCTTGCAAACGGACAAACCGCTTCGGCGGGGTGTTAATCCGTTTGGCGGACTGCGGATGACAAGAGAAGCCTGTGAAGCATATGGCTATAAACTTTCAGAGAAAGTGGAGGAGGCATTCCGTTACCGCACCACGCATAACGAGGGTGTGTTCCGTGCGTATACCGACGAGATACGCACTGCCCGGCACTGCGGTATCATCACCGGTTTGCCCGATGCCTATGGACGCGGGCGTATCATTGGGGATTACCGGCGGGTGGCGCTCTATGGCGTTGACCGGCTCATTGCTGAAAAGAAAGCTGATAAAGCGCGTGCGGGCGAGCAGAATATGGATGTGGACGCCATTCGCCAAATGGAAGAGCTGGCCGAGCAGATCACGGCGCTGGGAAAACTCAAGGAGATGGCCAATCAATATGGCTTTGATATTTCTAACCCCGCCCAGAATGCCAAAGAAGCGGTGCAGTGGCTGTATTTCGGTTATCTTGCGTCCATCAAGGAGCAAAATGGCGCGGCGATGAGCCTTGGGCGCACCAGCACATTTTTGGACATCTATTTTGAGCGTGACTTGCGTGACGGCGTGCTGAATGAAGAGCAGGCACAGGAAATTGTTGATGACTTCGTCATTAAATTGCGGCTGGCCCGGCATCTGCGTACGCCGGACTATAACGAACTGTTTGGCGGCGACCCCATGTGGATCACCGAATCTGTTGGCGGCATGGGTGAAGATGGCCGCACGTTGGTGACAAAAAACGCGTATCGGATGCTGCACACGCTCTACAATCTGGGTGCTTCCCCCGAACCAAATTTAACGGTGCTTTGGTCGGATGCTTTGCCTGCCGCGTTTAAGCGCTATGCCGCAAAGGTGTCTTGCGATACCGATGCCATCCAGTATGAGAACGACGATGTGATGCGCCCCAAATTTGGTGACGACTATGCCATCGCGTGCTGTGTTTCCGCTATGCGGGTGGGCAAAGACATGCAGTTCTTCGGTGCTCGTGCCAATTTGGCCAAATTGCTGCTCATGAGTCTCAACGGTGGGCGGGACGAACGGTACGGCATACAGGCTGCCCCGGCGCATACGCCATATCAGGGGGACTACCTTGCGTATGATAAGGTGCTGGAACTGATGGACATCTACCGCCCATGGCTGGCGCGCACATATGTCAACGCAATGAATATCATCCATTATATGCACGACAAATATGCCTATGAGGGAACGCAGATGGCATTGCACGACACAGATGTCCACCGTTTTATGGCGTTTGGCATTGCGGGGCTTTCGGTGCTGGCGGATTCCCTTTCCGCTATCAAATATGCCAAAGTCCGCTGCATCCGCGATGAAACAGGGCTCATCAAAGACTTTGAGATAGAGGGCGTCTATCCGGCGTACGGCAATGACGACGACCGTGTGGATGACATTGCGCAAGAGCAAGTGCGCCTGTTTTTTGAAGCGCTTAAGCAAACACCAGCTTACCGTGACGCGGAACACACGCTCTCCATCCTGACCATCACCTCGAATGTCATGTACGGAAAAAAGACCGGTTCTACGCCCGATGGACGAAAAGCGGGAGAGCCATTTGCCCCCGGCGCGAACCCGATGCATAACCGCGACCGCAACGGTGCGCTTGCATCGCTCAACTCGGTTGCCAAATTGTCTTATGATATCTGCAAGGACGGCATCTCCAATACCTTCTCTATTGTGCCGCAGGCGCTGGGGCACGAGGAGGAAGAACGGCTTGGCAATCTGGTGTCTATTTTGGATGGCTACTTTGCACAAAAAGCGCATCATCTCAACGTCAACGTGCTGAATAGGCAGACACTGCTGGATGCTTATGAACATCCGGAAATGCATCCAAATCTGACCATCCGTGTGTCCGGCTACGCGGTCAACTTCCATAGGCTTTCTAAAGAACAGCAGCGCGAAGTGATTTCCCGCACATTTCACAACACTGTGGTGCAGGCGGAGCCGGTTCTGACGGGGGTAGGCAAGGCGTAACAATGCTTAAAGATCAGGCGGTGCATGGCTTTTAACAGCGGCATCGCCTGCTTTTTATTGCGGGAAAGGGTGATGACAATGGAGAAAAAACAACTCAAAACAGAAGCGGATTGCACAGCCGTGACCGGTCGTGTGCATTCATTCCAGAGCCTGGGCGCGGTTGATGGCCCCGGTCTGCGCACCGTGGTGTTTCTACAGGGATGCCCGCTTCGATGTGTGTATTGCCACAACCCAGACACATGGCCGACAGACGGCGGGGAGGTCCTCACCGTGCAGGAGGTGTTTGAAAAAGTCCTGCGTTATCGTCCGTATTTCGGTAAGACTGGCGGCGTGACAGTGTCGGGCGGAGAGCCGCTTTTGCAATGGCACTTTGTGGCGGAGCTATTTCGCGTGATGCGGCAAGCAGGCATCCATACGGCGCTGGATACTTCCGGTATCGGTGACATGGAAGGTGCGCGTGCGGTACTTGCACACACCGACTTGGTACTCTGCGATTTAAAGTTTGCGACGGAAGACGCATATGCACAATATTGTGGGGGAAGCCTGCGGGCGGTACTTTCTTTCCTAAAATTGACGGAGGAACTGCATGTTCCGCTGTGGATACGGCATGTCGTTGTTCCCGGTCTGACCGATGGGGAAGCACACGCCCAAGCGATTGCCAAACTGGGGCGGCAATTTTCCAATCTTGAAAAGTTGGAACTGCTTCCATTTCAGACCCTTTGTCAATCCAAATATGATGCGCTGGGTATTCCGTTCCCACTGCATGGCTGCCCGCCATGCTCCGATGAGACGATACAGGAACTCTATGGCGTGATTGGTCAAAAGGGTACTTGCTCAAACGAGGAGTGAAAGCATGTGCGGCAAGCGTGCATTCACATGGAGAAATGAGACATTCCTAAAACCGTTTTGCTCAATCCTTTCGCCATGTCATACCGGTTTACGTCATAAAAAGCGATAACCATCAAGCCTGATGCACCAAAAATCGGCGGAATTTTTCATAATCCGCTTTGCGGCATTCCATACGCAGGCAAGTGCCGCCCTGTTGGTATTCCGTAGAGAAAATTTGCGCGCGCTGATTGAGATAGGACACCACATCGCCTTCACCATACGGAATGAGCATTTCACAGCGGACATAATCCGCAAACAGATGTGCCCGCACTAATTCAAGCAGCGAGTCAAATCCAACCCGGTTCTTGGCGGACAGACATACACTGTCCCGTTTGTCCGAGTGGGGTGGGATATCCACCAAGTCCACTTTGTTGAATGCAAAGATAACCGGGATATCGGCTACGCCCAACTGCGCCAGCGTTTCGTTCGTGACGGTGATCTGATCCTTGTAGTCGGGATGTGAACAGTCCACCACATGAATCAGCAGGTCGGATTCCCCTACTTCCTCAAGTGTGGAGCGGAAAGCTTTGACCAGATGGTGGGGCAGCTTATCCACAAACCCGACCGTGTCCGTCAGCAAAAACGATTTGTTGTCGGGCAGCCGGATGCTGCGCACCGCCGTCTCCAATGTGGCAAACAGCTGGTTTTTCTCCAGCACCCTTTTTTCCTCCGGTTCGTCGGACAGCTCTAACAATGCATTCATGATCGTCGATTTGCCGGCATTCGTATACCCCACCAGTGAGACTACCGGGATACCGGTCTTTTTGCGCTGCCTCCGCTGGGTCTGGCGCTGTGCAACCAGCGTTTCCAATTCCTTTTGCAGTTTGCTGATGCGTACTTGAATCTGGCGGCGGTTCAGTTCCAGTTTTTTCTCACCGGCGCCGCGGTTGGTGGTACCTACGCCGCCCGTCTGTTGCTCCAACGCGCTTTGGAGACCGACCAGACGCGGCAGCATATATTGCAGATGGGCAATTTCCACTTGTAGTTTTGCCTCGGTGGTTTTAGCGCGGCGCGCAAAAATATCCAGAATCAGCGTGGTACGGTCTTTCACTTCGCAGTCAATCGCCGTATCCAAGTTACGTATTTGCGATGGGGACAACTCATCGTTAAAGATGACCACCTGCGCACCGGTACCGCGCACATAGGCGGCAACTTCCGCAACTTTGCCAAGCCCGATATAATGGGAAGAATTCACTTTTTCTAAATTCTGAGACATCGTGCCAACAACTTCAATGTCACACGCCTCTGCCAGGCTTTCCAGTTCTTTCATGGAAACATCAAAACGGGCGTCATCCTGTAAATTTACACCCACTAAAATTGCTTGTTGCTGTATCAAATAATGGCCTCCTGTGTTTTGGTTTGTACTTATTTTGTCCTTTCCACCATGATTTATTGAATGCGGTGCATCTGCAAATATAACAATGATATGCTGCTTTCACGCAAACGATGAAATGATACTTTCTTTTACGTCAATATAAAGCTTGAATACCCAAGCAGCATCCCCATAGAGATTCCTAATATAACGGTGGGATGGTATAATAGAAAAAATATGTAAATTAGATGTTGGGCAGTCGCTGTGCACCTCTACCATGTCCTCATTGATTATATCGGAAATCCTTGTTATTTATCAAGTGTGTATGCTTATTTATTGGCCGGAACTGTTGTGAGTAGTTTCCAACAGCGCCGGGGGAGTGATTTTGATTAATTAACTTAACAAACCCTGCACAATCTTGTATAATAAAGAAGAAAACAGCAAATAAGCGCACGAATATGGCACATGATTTTTTACGATGCCTGCGTATACCACATGTCGAAAAATGATACTTAGAATACAGGAGCGCATACATGACACAACGATCGGAACATTTGGGCCAGATACTCCTTAACCAGAAAAGGATAACACGCGAGCAGCTGGAAGAAGTACTACGTGCCCAGAAAAAACGTCCGGGGCAAAAAATTGGTAATATGTTGGTAGAGATGCAATTTATTACGGAAAATGACCTGATGGAAGCACTTCATGAACATTTCAAGATTCCGTCCATAGATCTTACCGGCACACCGATTCAACAGAGTGCAATTGCATTGGTTCCGCAAGAACTTGCAGAAAAATACAATGTTTTTCCCGTCAGGGAGGATGGCCGCACGTTGACGATCGCTACCAGTGATCCGTTGAACTATTATGCGATGGATGATATCCGTCTGGCAGCCGATCGCGAAATTGTCGTAATGCTTGGTACGTTGAGCGGTATCCGCAATGCCATTGCCCGTTACTACAGCGGCCAACGGGCAGAAGAAGCGGCCGAAGATCTCTCCCGCCAATTCGTGTCGGCGCAGGAAGAACTGCCAATGAATACCGAAATGGGTGAGCGGTTAGAAAATGCACCCGTGGTCCGGCTGGTAAACTCCATTATCACGCAGGCAGTCAAAATGGGGGCAAGCGATATCCATATTGAACCTGCCGAGCAAGAGACCCGTGTAAGAATGCGGCTAGACGGGCTTCTGCGGCAGCAGATGAATCTGCCCGCCAGTGCACATGCCTCAGTGATTGCACGCTTGAAGATTATGAGCGATATGGATATTGCCGAGCGGCGCATACCACAGGATGGCAGGATAGAAACCATTATAGACGGCAAACCGATTGACCTACGGCTTTCCATACTCCCAACGGTTACAGGTGAAAAAATGGTTATCCGTGTACTGGGAGGTACGTCGGTGCTTCAGCGTTCCCAGTTGGGTCTGGATGCACAAAATGTGGTTCGATTTGAAACAATTTTGAAATCCCCAAACGGGATTGTATTGGTATGTGGCCCAACCGGAAGCGGCAAAACCACGACGCTTTACTCCGTTCTCAAAGACCTTAATGCTCCAGAAATAAATATGATCACCATCGAGGATCCGGTGGAATTCCGGCTGCCGGGTGTGAACCAGGTGCAGATTAACACCAAGGCGGGTCTGACGTTTGCAAGCGGCCTGCGTTCTATGCTGCGACAGGATCCGGATATTATCATGGTGGGGGAAATACGTGACGCGGAAACCGCTGAGATGGCTGTACGCTCTGCGATTACAGGGCATCTGGTTTTTTCCACTGTCCATACAAACGATGCGGTTTCGACTGTGACACGACTGGTGAATATGGGCGTTCAGCCGTTTATGATCGCGTCCTCACTGGTAGGGGTGGACTCCCAGCGCCTGGTGCGCAGGATATGCCGCCATTGCGCGGAAGAATACACCCCCGCGGATGAAGAATGCAAATCACTCGGTTTACCGGCGGGCGTTAAACTATGGCGAGGAAGAGGATGCAATTACTGCTCAAATACCGGCTATAAAGGGCGGATGGCTATTCATGAGATTTTGATAATCACCAAAGAGATTCGCCAATTGATTGAATCGGGTGCCACGGAAGACCGCCTGCAAGAGGCTGCACTGGCGGATGGTATGGTGCCGCTGTTTGAAAGTGCCAAAAAAGCGGTTCTGGCAGGTGAAACGACCGTGAGTGAACTGATGCGCGTAGCATATCATCTATAATGCATCTAAAACTGATTGCAGTGGGGAAAAACTGAACCGATCTCTATGCGGTTGGGAAGAAAGTGACAGGTGGAAACGTTGATATTAGAAATGGAAACGATATTAAGACAGGCTGTGGAAAAAAACGCATCCGATTTACACATTACGGTGGCGGTGCCCCCGATGGTTCGTGTGCGGGGGCAGATTCTTCCACTTCCGGACTATGAGCCTTTAAAACCCGCGCAGACGCAGGAACTGGCGTATTCGATTATGAAAGCCCGCCATGCGGAAAAGTTGGAGGAAATGGGGCAAGTTGATTTTTCCTATGTCATTGCGCAGGTGGGACGATTCCGCGTTAATGTATTCAAACAGCGGGGGAGTTTTGGAATTGCAGTTCGCGCGCTTGTCGGTGAAATGCCCACGATGGATTCTTTGGGATTGCCTCCCGTGCTCAAGGAATTAGTGCTGCGCCAGCGCGGACTTGTGCTGGTAACCGGCCCGACGGGCAGCGGTAAATCCACCAGTCTTGCGGCTCTGGTCGATTATATCAACACAAACCGCCGGTGTCATGTTATCACCATCGAAGACCCGATTGAATATCTGCACAAGCACCGCAACAGCATCATCAATCAGAGGGAAGTGGGAGAAGACACAGAGAGTTTTTCGGCGGCTTTGCGCGCTGCCCTCCGTGAAGACCCGGACGTAATTCTGGTAGGCGAGATGCGCGATCTCGAAACAATTTCGACTGCTATCACAGCGGCGGAGACCGGCCATCTCGTCCTTTCCACCGTGCATACCAACAGTGCCCCGCAAACAGTTGATCGCATCATCGATATGTTCCCCGGTGGGCAGCAGCAGCAAATCCGTGTACAGCTTGCAGGAGCTTTGCAGGCGGTGTTAACCCAGCAGCTTCTGCGCAGCAAAGACGGGCTGGGGCGTGTAGCTGCCATGGGTCTGCTGTTGGTCAATGATGCGGTGCGCAACATGATCCGGGAAGGAAAAACGCACCAGATTGCTACGGCGATGCAAACCGGTATCCGTACGGGGAACTGCCCCATGGATTATCAACTTAGCCAACTGGTGCGCAGTGGACAGGTGAGTTATAAAGAGGCCGAGAGCCACTGCCTGGACGAAGGCACTTTTCAGCGTTATATGAATTTATGATGGAAAGCAGCAATCTACGAAAATGTTGCAATTCTATGTATGAGAACGCGATAAAATTTACAAGTATATGGATTTGTCTAGG
>NZ_JBDNLG010000016.1:0-40279 GCF_047718355.1 Ethanoligenens sp. | reverse complement strand
CTAATAAAGTTATCTACCAAATTTACCCCAAATCCTTTTATGACAGTAATGATGATGGAATCGGGGATCTGCGGGGTATTATTGAAAAAATCCCCTATATCAAAACATTAAATGTAGACATGATCTGGTTTAACCCTTTTTTCGTTTCGCCTCAAAAGGACAATGGATATGACATTGCCGATTATAGAGCGATTGATCCTAGGCTTGGAACGATGGAAGACTTTGATGAGATGGTGCGGAAATTAAAAGATAATCATATTGATGTGATGCTTGATATGGTTTTTAACCATACATCCACACAGCACAAGTGGTTCCAAGAGGCCCTAAAAGGGAACACCGAGTATCAAAACTATTATATAATCCGAAAATCGGATCATATCGGAAAGCCCCCCACCAATTGGGTGTCCAAATTTGGAGGTTCCGCATGGGAAAAGTTTGGTGATACAGATCAGTATTATCTACACTTATATGACAAAAGTCAGGCCGATTTAAATTGGCGCAATCCGAAGGTCCGCAAAGAATTGTATGATGTTCTGAATTTCTGGATTGCAAAGGGCGTGAAGGGATTCCGTTTTGACGTCTTTAACGTCATTGGAAAAGACGAGAAATTAGAGGATGCGCAGCCAGGGCAAGACAGCAAATATTTATACACGGATAAACCCATTGTCCATGATTACTTAAAAGAGATGAACCAAAACACGTTTGGGAAAATAACGGACTCCATCACGGTTGGGGAAATGTCCTCGACCACTATCGAAAATAGCATCGGATATACCAATCCCGAGAGTCATGAGCTGACAATGGTATTCAACTTCCATCATTTAAAAGTGGACTATATGAATGGTGAAAAGTGGACCAAAGCCCATTTCGATTTCAAGAAACTGAAACAAATCCTGGATGACTGGCAGGATGGGATGGCCAAGGGCAACGGCTGGAACGCATTGTTCTGGAATAACCACGACCAGCCCAGAGCAATCAATCGGTTTGCCGATGCCCATGCATATCGCGTACGGTCTGCGAAGATGCTTGCTACGACCATCCATCTGCTGCGTGGCACCCCCTTTATTTATATGGGGGAGGAAATCGGAATGACAGACCCCGATTATCACAGCATTAGCCAGTATGACGACATTGAGGCGATCAATGCGTATCATATGCTGATTGACAGCGGTTTGAGCGAACAAGAGGCATTTGAGATTGTTCACGCGAAAGCCCGCGATAACAGCCGCACCCCTATGCAATGGTCAGCCGCTTCACACGCGGGATTCTCAACGCACCGTCCTTGGTTGGCACCCACGAATCATGATGATATTAATGTGGAAAAGGAGTTAAAAGAAGGCAGCATCTTTCAATATTATCAGAAACTGATTCGGCTCAGAAAAACGATGCCGATCATCTCGGTTGGAGGATACAATAGCTTTTTAATGGCGCATCCCCATGTTTTTGCCTACATCCGAACATATGAAAATCAAAAATTGCTGGTTATCAATAATTTCTTCAAACATGACACCACAGTGGATATTCCATCGTCCTATTTAAACGAACAAAGTGAAATACTAATATCCAACACACAACCCCACCCATTAAGCCGACAGCTATTGTTGCAACCCTATGAGTCCATCGCATATTTGCTGACAAGCAAATAAACTTGCTCGTACGAATATCCGTTTAAAAGACGGTTTATATAAAGTAAGCAATGCTTCTGACGGGAAAGAGGGAATTTATATGGCAAAGCAAAAAGATTATGCCCCTTTAGCTGCGGATATCATCGCAAATGTAGGCGGAAAAGAGAATATTAATAGCTTAATCCATTGTATCACTCGTTTGCGGTTTTATCTAAAGGACGAATCAAAAGCGGATACGGAAAAAGTAAAAAGTCTGAATGGTGTTATCAATGTGATAAAATCAGGAGGACAATATCAGATAGTGATTGGTAATGCAGTCACAGATGTTTATGAGGCAGTTATTGCCCAACTGGGGGCAGGATTCGGGGATACTGATGACAGCAGTGTTGTGGAGACAGATTCCGAGCAGGCCAGTGTAGATCAGACCCCAGGGGCGCTGGTCAAAAACAAGTTTAACGAATTTATCGGTGTCATCACAGGTTCTGTTTCTCCAATCGTTGGTATTTTGGCAGCATCCGGTATATTAAAAGGCCTACTGGCCATGTTTACCGGCTTCCATTGGATGTCACAGACCAGCAGTGCGTATATGCTGCTAAGTGCTATGGGTGATGCCAGCTTTTATTTTCTACCCATCCTTATCGGCTACACGGCGGGTAAAAAGCTGGGAGCCAATCCCATTGTAACAGCTGTTATCGGAGGCGCGATCGCTTATCCAAGTATTTTGGCCGCTGCGGGAAAAGGGCTGAGTATTTTAACAATCGGTGCGGTGCATTTCCCATTTGTCAGTTATGCATACTCTATTTTCCCCATGATCTTGGCTGCTTGGATGGCTGCCAAACTGGGCAAGGTGTTGAAGAAATGGCTTCCGGCCTATTTACAGATGATTTTCAATCCATTGATTGTAATCCTGGTTGTAAGTACGATTACCTTGTTAATTACAGGCCCTGTTATTACTTGGTTCGCAGATGGATTGGCTACAGGAATTGCGTTTTGTCTGCAAAAGAGCGGATGGATTTCCGGGTTGATCTTGGGAGGATTTTATCAGATTCTGGTCATCTTCGGTTTGCATTGGGGCGTTGTTCCTTTAGTTGCAAATGACATCGCGACCAAAGGCCATAGTTATTTAAATGCAATTCTTTGCCAAACAATGGTCTCTCAGGGCGCGGCAGTGTTGGCTGTTGCCATCAAAACCAGAAAGACCGATCTCAAAACATTGTCATGGGGCGCTGTTATCTCGGCGTTTTGCGGTATCACAGAGCCTGCAATTTACGGTGTAAATCTTAGGTATCGCCGCGTATTTGTTTCCGGTTTAATTGGCAGTGCCGTCGGTGGTTTTATCACGGGATTGCTTCATGTGAACATGTGGGGATTCGCCGGCTCGTTGATTGGCTTCCCCTCCTTTATCAATCCTAAAACGGGAATTGATGCAAGTTTCTGGGGGTTCATCTTTGCAAGTTGCGCTTCCCTGATTATCGGATTCCTTGTTGCGTATTTCTGGGGCTATAATGATAAGATGGAAGAGAAATCTGAAATTAAACCTGCTAAAAATCCTGCCAAAGCACATGCTTAAATTCATAAATACAAAAGCAAGTCTGTTTACTGGTGCATAATCGGATTGACGTATCTACGCGGTTTTATTTTCAAAAACATAGATGCTTGTCACAAAAACCGTTTAACACGCATATAATCAAGGCTTCGCGGGCAGTCGGAGAGCAGTATTTATGTAAAAAATTGAAGAGATTGGCCGCATTTGAAGGGCGTTTCGTGAGAACGGAGCGCCCTTTTACTCTTTTGTCACCAGCCGTTTCAGGGCATATTCTACATTTCGTTTACCTCATTTAGAGACATGACCAAAGCGTCGGTAGGTAATATTACGGCATTATGCTATACTACAGTTACAATAACTGAGGGATGGTGTAATCGTGGAAATCAGAAAAACAGGTGCCTTTATCGCCGAACGACGAAAGGCAATGCGTATGACGCAAAAAGAGCTTGCGTTAAAGTTAAATGTAACGGACAAAGCAGTCTCAAAATGGGAAAGGGGAAATTGGGTATCCTGAAATTACAACAATTCCTCTTTTAGCGGAATTGCTGGGCGTGTCATCCAGCGAGATTATGCTGGGTGAGTATACAGAGCCTTCTCGTGCTCAAAGCAACATACAGGAGCCCCCCCAGCCGGATGCCATCGTTTCAAGTACGGTCGAATATATGAAACAATTACAAGGGCAGAAGGTATCCCGGGCACAAGAGATCGCATTCGTGTCCTTGTCGGGAGCTCTTTTTATTGGAGTATTCGTGTGCGGCCTTTGCAACTATATTTTATCCGCAAAATTTGACTGGTCACTTTATGTATTTGGAAGCGCAGTGCTTGCTTGGCTGGTTACAGCGCCATTGTTGAAATTCAAGAAGTATCGCAGCCTTTTTTCGATGGCTGGCCTTAGCGTCACAATTGTTCCGTTTCTGCTGGTGATTGAATATTTAGGATCGGCAAAAAACTGGGTGATTCCGTTCGCACTACCGATTATAATCCTATCGTTGGCCAGCCTATGGGCATTTGTATTATTGCTCCTTTTCGTCAAAATGAGGTTAGCAAACAAGATCGCTTTGGCAATGATCCTGTTTGGTGTTTTGGACAATCTGGCCATACAACGTTTTGTCAGACATTATCTGAAACTGCCTTCTTCCGCACAAAATAATCCTTCATCTGCAATTGTAGCCATTACCTGCGCATTTATAGCAATAGGCCTTTTCGCTGTTATGACTTTATCGAAGAAGCAGCGCGAATAGAGCGAATTTGTACCTTCACTGCCAATTTCACAATCGTTTTATGTCAAATACGTAAGTCCTTCCACGCGCATCTCAACTTCGAGTAGCCTTATAGGATTTGCAGTTCGCGAACCCGCATAAATACAGGCAAAATAAAAGACCGGCGATTCAAAATCGTCGGTCTTTTGATGGTGCGAGTGTTCTTACGGCATTTGTTCAAAAAAGTCAGTAATACCAAGGGTTTACGGGCAGTTAAGAAGCAGTATTTACCCCTAAAAATTGAATAACTTCATCATATTTTAAGGGCGTTCCGTGAAAGGGAGCGTCCTTTTTCTGTTTCGGGAGGTGAAAAATCACATGACCAATGTAATTTCATGCTGTAATCAAAAGGGAGGAACTGGAAAGACCACAACTTGCGCTAATCTCGGCATTGGACTGGCAATGGCGGGTAAAAAAGTCCTTTTAACAGATTGCGACCCGCAGGGTTCTCTCACCATCAGTTTGGGTAATCCACAGCCTGACCAACTGCCCGTGACGCTGGCAACGGTGATGGGCAAGGTGCTGACGGATGAAGCCATAGACCCAAGGGAGGGACTTCTGCACCATGATGAAGGCGTTGACCTCATGCCCGCCAACATCGAACTTTCCGGCATGGAGGTTTCGCTCGTCAACGCAATGAGCCGCGAAAAGGTTCTGAAGCAATATCTGGACGGCGTGAAGCGCCAATACGACTATGTGCTTCTGGATTGTCCCCCAACGCTGGGGATGTTGACCGTCAACGCGCTGGCCGCATCCGACAGCGTACTCATTCCCGTTCAGGCGCAGTATCTACCGGCCAAGGGCCTCGAACAGCTCTTGCAAACGGTTAATAAGGTACGTCGGCAAATCAATCCGAAGCTCAAAATCGACGGCATTCTGCTGACGATGGTGGACAGCCGTACCAACTATTCCAAAGAAATCAGCTCTCTGCTGCGGGATACCTACGGTTCAAAGCTGAAGGTATTTGACGTGGAGATTCCCCATTCCGTCCGCGCCGCCGAAATCAGCGCGGAGGGCAGGAGCATTTTTGCCCACGACCCGAAGGGAAAGGTTGCCGAGGCATACCGGGAGCTGACAAAGGAGGTGTTGAAGATTGAAAAGCAGCGTCAAAAACATAAGTCTGAACAGCTACGATGATATTTTTTCTACGGAAGAAACCCGTGAGGACGCCAAGCGGGAAAAGGTCATGGATATGCCGCTTTCGGAGCTGCACCCGTTCCCCGACCATCCGTTTCAGGTGCGGGACGATGATTCCATGAAAGAAACCGTGGAGAGCATCAAGGAATACGGCGTACTGGTTCCCGCTATTGTTCGCCCCCGCACGGACGGCGGCTATGAGCTTATTTCCGGTCACCGGCGCAAACACGCCTGCGAGCTGGCGGGGCTTCCCACCATGCCGGTGATTGTTCGCGATCTGGACGATGACGCCGCGACCATCATCATGGTTGACAGCAATATCCAGCGTGAAAACATCCTTCCGAGCGAACGGGCCAAAGCATACAAAATGAAGCTGGATGCCATAAAGCGGCAAGGTGCGAGAACGGATTTAACTTCCCGACAAGTTGTCGGGAAGTTGGAAACTTTGGAAAGTGCTGAACTTGTGGGGAAAGAAGCCGGTGAAAGCGGCAGACAGGTGCAGCGTTTTATCCGGTTGAACGAGCTGACGCCGCAGCTTCAGCAGATGGTGGACGATAAAAAAATCGCCATGACCCCCGCTGTGGAGCTGTCGTACCTGAAACCGGAGGAACAGACGCTTTTGCTCGACACCATCGAAAGCGAACAGGCCACCCCCTCGCTTTCTCAGGCCCAACGGTTGAAAAATTTCAGTCAGGAGGGCCATCTCAACGAGGACAGTATGCTGGCCATCATGTCGGAGGAAAAGAAACCGGAGAAAAACGACCTGACCATCAAGGCGGATAAACTCCAAAAATATTTCCCAAAATCGTATACCCCGCAGCAAATGGAGCAGGTCATCATCCGGCTGCTGGACGGATGGCAGAAAAAACGGCAGCGAGATCAGGAAAGGTAATAACCGTCGTTTCAGGCGTTCCGAAAGGGACGCCTTTTTTCATGTCTTGATTAAGGAGGAAACCGCATGACAACTGAAAAAATCAATGAGAACAGGCGCGGGAAGGAGGATGAAAAGCGAAAACGCAAATGGCCGTACATCCTTGCGATTCTTCTGCTGTTGCTGCTTCTCCTGCTTCTCCTGTTGAGGAGTTGCGGAAATCAGCATCCCTGCCCGAACCCGCCGCCGTCCAGCTCCGTCCCCTCGTCGTCAGTTCCGTCTCTGGACGATACCGGGAGCGCGGAGCCGGGAAGCAGCAGTGCCCCGTCACGGCAGGAAATCCTGTCCCGGCTTCAAAAGCAGGAAGTTACCGTCACCGACAAGGTAAGCGCGCAGGCTTCTTTTCCCAGTGGGGCGAAGGGCAGCACTGGCACATGGGAAGTGGAGAATCCCGCTTCCAATACCGTCATTATGCAGTGTGAAATCACGCTGGACGGCGAAACCGTGGCGAAATCCGCGCCGATCTATCCGGGGCAGCACATCGACGGCCTCACTCTTTCCCAACCGGTTTCATCCGGGAATTACAGCGTGACGGCGACGATCCGGTATTACAACAAGGATACCAAGGCTTACCTCGGAATGGCCGACTACAAAATCCGTCTTTCCGTTTCGTAATCAGCCGGACAGTCCGGTTGATATAAAAATTCACAAGGAGGCTTCTCAATGAAAAGCAAACTCAGAAGAATTCTCGCGGGCATCGTTACCTTTGCCGTGCTCGGCGTGACGGCGGCAGTCCCGGCGTTCGCCGCCGACAAGACCGACACCGGCACGGGCAGCGTTACGGGGAATGTGACGATCAACGGCTCCATCTCGCCGCTGACCATCTCCGTCACCCACCCGATCAACGTGGCCTACGCCATCAGCCCGGACGCCGAAACTTTTACCGCGCCCGACATCACCGTGACCAACAACACCAAGGTCGCGGTGATCGCCACGGTGGAATCCCTGAAAGCCGCGTCGGGCGGAACGCTTACCTTCACCGACGTTGACCCTTCCGCGAAAGCGTGGCGTTCGCTCAACCTCGCGGATTCCAAAAAGTACATCGCGCTCGGCATTGCGGCGAAGGGCAATTCCGGCTGGAACAGCGGGTACAGCACTTCCACCCATTGGGCGGTAAACGATTCGCCGTTGCAGGTCGGGACGCTGAATCCGAACACTTCCGGCGCGCTGTCCCTCACGGCGGACTATGGTCTTGCGTTCGACGGGGCGTACACAGCCAACCATCAGCTTGTTTTCCAGTTCCAGCTTGCATAAAAACAAAAGCGCGGGAATTGGCCGGGATTTTCCCGGCCAACCTTCTACGCGAAAGGGGGCTTCTATTTGAGGCAATCATTCAGGCGGCTTTTTCTCGTGCCGCTGCTTACCGCAGGAATTCTGCTGTCTGGCACTTCACCCGCATTCGCGGCCTCCGCAACGTCGGTTCTGACGCTGACCGCGACGCCGAACCCGTCCGGGAACTATGTGGCACTGAACTGGACGAACAGCGAAAAAAGCCAGCCGTACAGTTATATGCTCTATTCCAAGTCCGTGCATGAATCCACATTCCAGAGCATCCCCGCCAAAGACAAAGCGAAGGTTCTGAACATCTATCCCGTTGTCGATCTGACCGTTTCCTTTACGACATGGGACGGAAAGAGCTACACTCTGCCGAAGTCGGCTTCTCTGAAAATGTGGATGGAAACGCCGAACGGGTACAATTCCAAGGGCTACGGCAAGGGCCTCATTTCCGTGGATACCGTGTCGATTTCCGATTTCAACGCGAACCCGGACGCTTACCTGAAAAACGCAGACGGCAGCTACAAATACGACGTGCTGTATTTCGGCGCGTGGGACGCTTTCGCCAGTCAGGATTTGTCCGCTGCGGCAGAGAGTAAAACCGATGCCTTTATCAAAACCGGGCGCGGCGTCCTGTTCGGGCATGACACGATGGTGGACAATGATACGATTTCCATGCCTAATTTCTTCAAGCTGGCCCATTACTGCGATATTCAGACCATCCCGCATTATACCGTTCTCGGAAGCTCACAAATCACGGTTTCCAAGAAGGGCCTGCTCACCAACTACCCGTGGAAAATCGGGGACGTGGGCACGGTTTTGAACGTCCCGATGTCCCATTCCAATCAGCTTGCTTTCGGGGATGTGTGGATGACCTATCAGCAACCCTACACTTACCCCAACAGCGCAGAGGCCACCGGCTCCGGCGGGCAGGGCACCAACACCTTTTATCTGACAAGCTGGTCAAACTGCGCCATGATTCAGACCGGCCATTCCAACGGCGAGGCGACGCCGGATGAACAGCGCGTTACGGCAAACACCCTGTTTTACCTCGCGCAGATTACGACCGACACAAGCTGGAACGACCACAAGGGGCAGGATTTGGATGCGCCGGACGAACCGGCGGTTTCCAGCATCACGCACAATTCCGACCGGACGCAGTATACCGTCAACTATTCTTCGCAGGACAATGCGACCGGCTATCAATACTATGTGGAGGCCACAGGGCAAAACGACGGCGTGAAATATGATTCCCCGGTTATATCGACATCCCTAAAAACAGGGATGAAAGGTTATTCCATCGTGGTGGACGATAAGCCGGATACCGTCCCGGACGGGAGCATTGCGACCACAGCGAACAGTTATACTTTCTCCCGCCCGTCCGGCAGCAGCTTTTACATTCACATCGCCGCCGTGGACAACGCCGGGAATATTTCGGCTGTCGCGCACTACCATACGGATGAACTTGTCTCCGTGACGCATCCGGTCAGTATTGGCTATTCCATTGACCCGAACAGCAGTACCCCGTTCACCGCGCCGGACATTCTGATTACCAACCATTCCACTTTTCCCATAAAGGTTTCCGTCACGGAACTGAAAGCAATCTCCGGCATCGGTGACGCCGCCCCCACGGCCTATTCGGATTGGAACAGCCTGACGGCGGCGCAGACCGGGAGCGGAATCGCGCTCGGCGTGGGAATCAGCAAAACAGCCGGTTCAGGCTGGACAGCGGTTGACAGGGCAACTCCCGTTTATACGGGCGATCTCGCGTCGGAAGTCCCGTTGGGGATGCTCGGTGCGAACGGAGCGTCCGGGAATCTTACGCTTACCGCCAAATTCGGTCTGGCTTGGGCAAAAGCGACGAATGTGTCCCATGAGCTGACACTGAATTTTACGATTGCGGACTGAATCGTCCGTATGGAAGGGAGTGATACAAAATGGCGGTTTTTCGTGTGGAACGGACGCGGGATTACACGGTTATGAGCAACCATCACCTGAAAAACAGGGCCTTGTCCCTGAAAGCGAAAGGGCTGCTGTCTATGATGCTCTCCCTTCCGGACGATTGGGATTACACCACGCGGGGACTTGCCTCTATCTGCCGCGAGGGAGTGGACGCCATCGGAAAGGCGCTCAAGGAGCTTGAAAACGCGGGCTATATGGAGCGCCGCCAGCTTCGCGGCAAAGACGGACGCATCACGGACACCGAATACACCATCTATGAGCAGCCGCGCAAGCCACCGGGTACGCCTTTACCGGATACGGATTCACCAGATACGGATTCACCAGATACGGAAAAGCCGTATCTGGATAACCCGGATATGGAAAAACCGGATACGGAAAACCCCGCGCAATTAAATACTAAGGGAACTAATATTCCTAAAAAATCAAATACGGATGGAGCAAATACGTATCAATCCAATCCGGCGGACCGAAAACCGGAGGCCGTTGCACCGGATGATTCGATGGATGCGGCGGATGCCTACCGTGAAATCATCAAGGAGAATATTTCCTACGACGTCCTGCGGCAGAGATGCGACCCGGGGCGTCTGGATGAAATTGTGAACATCCTGCTCGACACCGTGTGCAGCCGGAAAAAGGAGATTCGGATCGCCGGTGAGGATATGCCCGCCGAAACGGTGAAAAGCAGGCTCTTGAAGCTTGACGACAGCCACATCGAATATGTGCTTGAGTGTCTCGACAAAAACACCACCGACGTCCGCAACATCCGAAGCTACATTCTGACCGCGCTGTATCAGGCACCCACCACCATCAGCAGCTATTACTCGGCGCTGGTCAATCACGACATGTACGGAAGCGGCCCGCCCGGACGGTAAACGTCCCGCGCGGGCTGTTTTTATCCCCGACAAAAAATCGGAAAGGAGAAATTTTTGCATGAAACGACCTCTCGCATACATCACCGCCCCGTGGGGCGGAAACGAAATCGAAAACACCGAGGACGCGGCAGGGTATTGCCGCAAAATTTACGACGCGGGCTTTTCGCCCATCTGCCCGGTTCTGTTCCTGCCGCTTTTCCTCAACGACGCCATTCCGCAGGAGCACAAGGACGGCATCGACATTGCCTGCAACTTTCTGCGCCGCGCCCATGTGCTGGTGGTCTGCGGCAGGAACGTGGACGAAACCGTGAAAAACGACATCGCCACGGCGGAACGGTTGCATATCACGGCCACCACGCTCGACGGCATTCTCACCGTCAAGGGACAGGGCCGGGAGAAAGACGCGGAAAAGGAGCGGAGATAACGTGCCGGACTATCAGAAAATGTACCACTCGCTGTTCAATGACGTAACCGACGCCATTTCAAAACTCCAGCAGGCGCAGCAGAAAACCGAGGAAATGTATATGGACAGCAAGGAAACCGTTCTCACCCCTTTTGTGAAAAAGAGCGAGGAACAGAAAAATGACCGGAAATCGGCCCCGGCAAAGAAAAAGCCGCCCTCCCACGATGAACGGTAACGGAAGGCGGTTTTCCCATGACAGGAGGTGTTTCGTTTGCAGGAAGAAATCGAAAACCGCTCCGTGACACTCATCATCAGCGGCACAAGACTCACGGGCCGGGCGCTCAAAGCGGCGATTGCCAAGTATCTGGCCCATCGAAAGGAAAAGAAAAACGCCAAGGCCCGCGCCGGTCCCGTAGTCCCCCACGGCAGGCAGACGGTGAAGCAGCTCGTGGGGCAGAACGCGGGCGTGTCCAATCTGGAAATTACCGACAGCAACATCAAATTCTTTGACCGCGTGGCGCGGAAATATGGCGTGGATTACGCCGTCAAGAAGGACCGAAGCGTATCGCCGCCCAAATATCTCGTCTTTTTCAAGGCGCGGGACGCGGATGCGCTTACCGCCGCTTTCACCGAGTTCACGGCAAAAACGGTGAACCGGACGAAAAAACCCTCCGTTCTCTCGCGGCTCCGTCAGTTCAAAGATCTGGTCAAGGCGAATACCGTTGACCGGGTGAGACATAAGGAACAGGAGCGGGCGCGATGAGTGAGAAAACGAAAAAGCTGCTCCTGATGAATCTGCCTTACCTATTCGTCGCGCTGTTCGCCACCAAGTTCGGACAGGCGTGGCGGCTGGCCGCAGGCGCGGACGCTTCCGGGAAACTCCTGCACTTGACGGACGGCCTTACCGCTGCGTTTTCCTCCCCACTGCCGAGCTTCTATCCGACTGATTTGGCTGTGGGCGTCCTTCTCGCCGCCGCGCTCTGGCTGGCGGTCTACGTCAAGGGTCGGAACGCCAAAAAGTTCCGCAAGAACGTTGAGTACGGCTCGGCCCGCTGGGGCAAAGCCGAGGACATCAAGCCGTACATCGACCCGGTATTTGAAAACAACGTCATTCTCACGCAGACGGAACGGCTCACCATGAACAGCCGACCCAAAGACCCCAAGACGTCCCGGAACAAGAACGTGCTGGTCGTCGGCGGTTCCGGTTCCGGCAAGACGCGGTTTTTCATCAAACCGAATCTGATGCAGTGCGATTCCAAAGACTATCCGACGAGCTTCGTCGTTACGGACCCGAAAGGCAGTATCGTCGTGGAATGCGGAAATCTCCTGCGGCGCAGGGGCTACCGCATTAAAATTCTCAACACTATCAACTTCAAGAAGTCGATGCACTACAATCCCTTCGCGTACATTCATTCCGAAAAGGACATCTTGAAGCTGGTTACGGCGCTGATCGCCAACACCAAGGGGAACGGCAAATCCGGCGATGACTTCTGGGAAAAAGCAGAGACTCTCTTTTATACGGCGCTCATCGGCTACATTCATTATGAGGCCCCGGTCGAGGAACAGAATTTTGCCACGCTAATCGAATTTATCAACGCTTCGGAAGTTCGAGAAGATGATGAGGAATTCAAAAATCCAGTGGATCTCATGTTCGAGGCGCTGGAGAAGGAAAATCCGAACCACTTCGCCGTCCGTCAGTATAAGAAATATAAGTTGGCGGCGGGCAAGACAGCAAAAAGCATTCTTATTTCCTGCGGCGCACGAATGGCTCCCTTCGACATTCAGGAGCTTCGTGATCTGACAGCCTACGACGAGTTGGAGCTGGACACGCTGGGCGACCGGAAAACCGCTCTGTTCATCATTATCTCAGATACTGATGACACCTTTAATTTTTTAGTTTCAATGGCCTATACGCAGCTTTTCAACCTGTTATGCGAAAAGGCCGATGACGTGTACGGCGGGCGCTTGCCTGTCCACGTCCGATGCCTGCTTGACGAATTTGCCAACATCGGGCAAATTCCCAAGTTTGAAAAGCTGATCGCCACCATCCGCAGCCGTGAAATCTCGGCCTGCCTTGTTTTGCAGGCGCAGAGCCAGTTAAAGGCACTGTACAAAGACAACGCCGACACAATCATCGGCAACTGCGACAGCGCTATCTTCCTCGGCGGCAAGGAACGCACAACCTTAAAAGAACTGACCGAATCGCTTGGGAAAGAGACAATCGACACCTACAACACCGGCGAAAGCCGGGGCCGTGAGGTATCCCACAGCCTTAATTATCAAAAATTGGGGAAAGATCTAGCTTCGGTCGATGAGCTGTCTGTCCTCGACGGCGGCAAGTGCATCCTCCAGCTTCGCGGCGTCCGGCCTTTCCTTTCGGACAAGTACGACATCACAAAGCACCCGAACTACAAGTACCTGTCTGACTATGACCACCGCAACGCTTTCCCTATCGAAAAATTCCTGTCCACCAAATTAAAACCGAAACCGGACGATGTGTTCAACACATATTCCGTTGACCTCTCCGGGGACCCGAAAACCGCAGAATAGCGGCTTTTTTCATATATACAACTTAAAAAATGGAGGTAGTATTATGAGTTTCTTTCATTCCGCAATCGGCGTTCTCCAGACCCTTGTGATCGCCCTCGGCGCGGGCCTTGCCATTTGGGGCGCAATTAACCTTCTGGAAGGTTACGGCAACGACAATCCAGGAGCGAAAAGTCAAGGCATTAAACAGCTCATGGCGGGCGGCGGCGTGGCCCTGATCGGCATTACGCTGGTTCCGCTGCTTTCCAACCTGTTCGGCTGATGTCAATGCAAAAACACTCCGCGCCCCCATTCACGGGGCGCGGGAAAGGAGATGATCGTATGGAAAACACGGCAACCACTGCCACACCGCTGCTGGAAAACGAGTATGTCAAGGAGCTTTTAGCCGTCATGGAAGCCAACCGTGTGCCTGCCGTGAAGGACCTGCTTGCCGTTTTTAATCAAGTAAGCGCGATGGAACGCCAGCTCGACACAGCGGTCACGGAGCTGGCCGTGCTGCGTCGGGAACTCAGCGCGTCACAGAAACAGACCCGCCCCGTAAAAGCCGTTCTGCAAAATACGGGCGCGGCTATGGAAAAAAGCGTGACAACTGTGCGTGACCGGCTGGATGCAACAAAACAGGTCGTGATCGACGGCTGCAAAAACATCTTGGATGCTTTTCGGGAAAAAGGAATTTCCGCGCTGGATAATATCACCCGCTTTTTCAAATTGCGGCCCGTGCTGGAAACCATGCGCACGGAGTTGGATAAAAGCATTCGGGATGACAGATCAGCGATGGATAAAATTGAAACTGTGAGCGCGGAGTACCATGAGGCCGGGCGGCACATCAAGAATATGGGCCGGACGCTGATGGGAAACGAGGCTGCTGCCGAAGCAAAACCTATGGGAAAGCTGGCGAAATCTTTGGAAGCTCCGTTCAGAGCGGAGCTGTCCTGCCTGTCCTCCATGAAAAAGAGCGTGGAGAAAGCTCTTCTCCGTCTGACCGCGCTGGAACAATCGGCGCAGCGGAAGCCCTCCGTTCAGCAGAGCATCCACGCTCTCAGCGAAAAACTCGCGCGGGAGCAAAAATCCGCCCCCGCCGCCGAAAGGTCCCGGTCCGTGTCCCATGAGGCGCGTTAGTTACCGTTCGTACCGCCTCATGGTGGAAACAGGCGGCGGAAAAGGAGGTGATTCCACTTGGATTTCATCAAACAGCAGATTACCGAATGGCTGAAAGAAATACTCGTCGGCGGCATCATGAACAACCTGTCGGGCATGTTCGACAACGTAAACAGTCAGGTCGGGCAGATTGCCTCTCAGGTCGGAACGACGCCGCAGGCATGGAATACCGGCATTTACAATATGATCCGAACCCTGTCCGAAAACGTCATGATGCCCATCGCGGGCCTGATTCTCGCGTTCGTCATGACGCTGGAGCTGATTCAGATCATCACCGACAAGAACAATTTTCACGACATCGAAAGCGCCGTTTTCTTCCGTTGGATTTTCAAAACGGCCTGCGCCATTCTCATTGTGACCAATACATGGAACATCGTCATGGGCATATTCGACGTAGCGCAGAGCGTGGTCAACAGCGCGGCGGGAATCATCGTTTCCGACACGTCCATCGACATCAGTTCCGTTACGGCGAACCTTCAGACGCGGCTCATGGCAATGGACCTCGGCCCCCTGTTCGGGCTGTGGTTCCAGAGCATTTTTGTGGGCTTTACCATGTGGGCGCTCACGATCTGCATTTTCATCATCGTATACGGCAGGATGATCGAGATTTATTTAGCCACTTCCATTGCGCCGATCCCGATGGCGACAATGCTGAACCGGGAATCGGGCGGCATGGGTCAGAACTATCTGCGCTCCCTGTTCGCGCTGGGATTTCAGGGCTTTCTCATCATCGTCTGCGTGGCGATTTACGCCGTTCTGGTAAAAAGCATCAGCGTGAGCACGGACATCAGCAAGGCAATCTGGACTTGTATGGGCTATACGGTGCTGCTGTGCTTTACGCTTTTTAAGACCGGAAGTCTCGCAAAATCTATTTTCAACGCGCATTGACGGAGGTGATATTTTAATGCAGGACAAATTACAGGAGCTTTTTGACCGGCTGGACGCCAATCTTGAGGATTTTCGGAAAATGTGGGAATCCAGCGATCAGGCAGAGCTGATTGACGGTTCCCGCGAGATCACCGCGATTAAGGATGCCCATTACTATCTGACCGAAAGCCACGGTTTTGAACCGGAGGAAATCGACTATCTTCTCCTGTTTGAGAACCCTTTACAGGTTGTCGCGGACAAATGGCTGGAACGCACGGAGGATCTGAGCGATTTCAGCTTCGCGCTCGACGAGGTGTTTGATAAGCAGGACGCGCTCCGGGATTACGAACGGAAGGAAAAGCCGTCCGTTCTGGAACAACTTCATCATACCGCCGAGACTGCCGGGAAAGCCGCGCGCCCGACAAAAGAACAGGAGGCGCGATAAATGGCTTATGTTCCCGTTCCCAAGGACCTGACCGCAGTGAAAACGAAGGTTCTGTTCAATTTAACAAAACGGCAGCTTGTCTGTTTCAGCGGCGGCGCGCTTGTAGGCGTACCGCTTTTCTTTTTGCTCAAGGGGCCTGCGGGGTTCAGCGCCGGAGCCGCTTCTCTCTGCATGGTACTCGTCATGCTGCCGTTTTTCCTGACGGCCGTCTATGAGAAAAACGGCCTGCCGTTGGAAAAAATCGTCCGCAACATCGCCCGTGTTCTGTTCATCCGGCCAAAGCAGCGGCCCTATCAGACCAACAATTATTACGCCGTGCTCACGCGGCAAAGCAAATTAGACAAGGAGGTGCGTCGGATTGTCGGTAAAAAAGCAAAAACCGGCTATAAAGCGGTCATTGTCCCGCGCCGAGAGGCGTCAGATCGAAGCCGCCGTCGCAAAGGCGCGGCAGACCGATAAGAAAAAGCAGTCGGCGCAGGACAGCATCCCGTTTCAGCGGATGTTCCCGGACGGCATCTGCCGCGTAACCGACAGCTATTACACGAAAACCGTTCAGTTTCAGGACATCAACTATCAGCTCAACCAGAACGAGGACAAGACCGCCATTTTTGAGGGCTGGTGCGATTTTCTCAACTATTTCGACAGCTCTATTAAATTTCAGCTCTCGTTCCTGAACCTCTCCGCGACGCGGGACAGCTTTGCGAAAAGCATTACCATTCCGCCGCAGGGCGATGATTTCGACAGCCTGCGCTCAGAGTACACGGAGATGCTTCGGAATCAGCTTGCCAAAGGTAACAACGGCCTGATCAAGACCAAGTATCTGACTTTTGGTATCGAAGCGGACAGCCTGAAAGCGGCTAAACCCCGGCTGGAGCGTATCGAGATCGACATTCTCAACAACTTCAAACATCTCGGCGTGACAGCCGCTTCTCTGAACGGCGCGGACCGCCTGCGGCTGCTGCACGACATCTTCCGTATGGACGCGCCGGAACCGTTCCGCTTTTCATGGGACTGGCTGGCCCCATCCGGCCTCTCCGTCAAGGATTTCATCGCGCCGTCTTCCTTCGAGTTCAAAAGCGGCAGCATGTTCGGTATGGGGCGTCAGGTTGGCGCAGTCAGCTTCCTGCAAATCCTCGCGCCGGAGCTGAATGACCGGATGCTGGCCGATTTCCTCGACATGGAATCCAGCCTCATCGTCACCATGCACATCCAGTCCATCGACCAGGTGAGCGCCATCAAGACGGTGAAGCGGAAAATCACGGATTTGGATTCCATGAAAATTCAGGAGCAGAAAAAGGCCATCCGTTCCGGCTACGACATGGACATCATCCCCTCCGACCTCGCTACCTACGGCGAAGAAGCGAAAAAGCTCTTGCAGGATTTGCAGTCCCGCAACGAGCGCATGTTCCTCGTGGCCTTTCTTGTCCTCAACGTGGCCGAAAACAGGCAGCGGCTGGACAACAACGTGTTTCAGGCAAGCTCCCTCGCGCAGAAATACAACTGCGCGCTGACCCGTCTCGACTTCCGGCAGGAAGAAGGTCTGATGAGCAGTCTGCCACTTGGATTGAATCAAGTGGAAATCCAGCGGGGCCTGACCACCTCGAGTACCGCCATTTTTATCCCCTTTACCACGCAGGAGCTGTTCCAGACTGGGCGCGAGGCGCTGTACTGCGGGCTGAACGCCCTGTCCAACAACCTCATCATGGTGAATCGGAAGCTCTTGAAAAACCCAAACGGTCTGATTCTCGGCACACCGGGCGCAGGCAAATCCTTCGCCGCCAAGCGCGAAATTGTAAACGTGTTCCTTGTCACAAACGACGACATCATTGTCTGCGACCCAGAGGCCGAATACGGCCCGCTAATCGAGCGCCTGCACGGACAGATCATCAAAATATCGCCCGCGTCCACCGATTACATCAATCCCATGGACATCAACCTCAACTATTCCGAGGAAGAAAATCCGTTGTCGCTCAAATCCGATTTCATCCTGTCGCTCTGCGAGCTGATCGTCGGCGGCAAAGAGGGCTTGCAGCCGGTGGAAAAAACGGTGATCGACCGCTGCGTCAGGCTGGTGTACCGGAATTACCTCAGCGACCCGCGCCCGGAAAATATGCCGATTCTGGAGGATTTGTATAACGAGCTGCGGAAGCAGGACGAAAAGGAGGCGCAGTACATCGCCACGGCGCTGGAAATCTACGTCACCGGCTCCCTCAACGTGTTCAACCACCGCACCACCGTCAACGTGAGAAACCGCGTCGTCAGCTACGACATCCGGGAGCTTGGAAAGCAGCTCAAAAAAATCGGGATGCTCATCGTGCAGGATCAGGTCTGGAACCGCGTCACCGTCAACCGTGCCGTGGGTAAATCCACGCGCTACTATATCGACGAGTTCCATTTGCTCTTAAAAGAGGAACAGACCGCCGCCTATTCCGTGGAAATCTGGAAGCGGTTCCGCAAATGGGGCGGCATTCCGACCGGAATCACGCAGAACATCAAGGATCTTCTTTCTTCACGGGAAATTGAGAACATCTTTGAAAACTCGGATTACATCTATATGCTCAACCAGGCGTCCGGCGACCGTCAGATCCTCGCCAAGCAGCTCGGTATTTCGCCGCACCAGCTTTCCTACGTCACCCATTCCGGCGAGGGCGAAGGGCTGCTGTTCTACGGCAACGTCATTCTGCCGTTTATCGACCATTTCCCGAAGGACACGGAACTGTACCGCATCATGACCACCAAGCCGCAGGAAGTGATAACATAAAAAAAGCTGACTGTTTTAAAGGAAATATGTTATAATTATTTTGAACAAGAAAGGACGGTGTATTTATGAAAAAAGAAACTCCACTCAATATTGAAGATCTGAAACGTATGGCAAATAATCAAAACAGTTGGCGTGAGAGATTGTCGGCTGTTAATGAACTTAAAGAATATGATTGCCAACAATCCAGAGATATTTTAGCAAGACTTGCTATACATGACATCGTTTTTACAGTGAAAGAAGCAGCTTTTATGGCTACACAAGCTTTAGGTGTTACAAAGGGCGGACAGCCCATTTATTTAGGGAAAAAACCCAAGGGCAATTTGGTGGATGGAATCAATAAAAAGCTAACACGGGTACGCGATTCCTTGCCTGATGGCTATTCCCTTGATGATTTTAAGGCAGCTTTTCAGAAATTGTATCCAGCAGCCTATGATGCATATGAAGGTGACAAAAAAGGTCAATTTGATAAATGGCTCAGTAATGTTATTCCTTCATTGCCTAAGAAAAAGTGATTAAACTAACTATCAACCCGCTTCATTCCGAAATGAGGCGGGTTTTTTCATGCCCAAAAGGAGGTGACGACGATGGAAAAACGAGCGCCCCGCCTGCAATTCACAAAGGAGGAACGCGCCGACCCTGTATTAAAAAAATCTGTCCGCAGAGTGCAAAAAGAGGCGGTAAAAGCGGATCAGGCGCAGGCAAAAATACCGAAAAAAACCGTTTTCAAGCGTCAGCACTTCGTTGACCCGGCCACCGGCAAGGTCACGACGCGTCTGAAATTTGAGGAAGTGGGCAAGAAAAAGCCGTCAAAGCTCACACACGCCGTCCGGGACGCACCCGGAAACGCCGCTTTGATGCAGTTTCATCGGGAAATTCGGCAGTCCGAAGAGGAAAACGTGGGCGTGGAGGCCGCGCATAAAAGCGAGGAAGCCGCCGAAACGGGCGGGCGTCTGCTGCGCAGCGCCCACCGTTCCCACAAGCTGAAGCCCTACCGGAAATCGGCCCAAGCGGAAAGGCAACTTGACCGCGCCAATCTCGGTTATTTGCAGAAAAAAGCCGTGCGGGACAATCCGCAGCCCTCCGGCAATCCTTTGGCCCACTGGCGGCAAAAGCGGGCTGTCAAAAAACAGTATGCCGCCGCGAAACGGACCGGGCAGTTCGCTGGCACCACCGGTAAAACTGCCGAAAACACTGTCAAGGCGGGAAAAGCGGCGGCACGGGAGAGCAAGCGGGCGACGGCTTTTGTCGGACGACACCGGAATGGCTTTCTGATCGCCGCAGGCGTTTTTCTGGTACTGGTCCTGCTTCTGAATGTCCTGTCCTCCAGCTCGGTTCTGCTGGAAGGCGCGCTGTCCGGCGTTACCGCGTCCACCTATCCTTCCACGGACGATGCCATGCTCGGCGCGGAAGCCGCTTACGCCCAAAAGGAAACGGGTCTTCAGGACGAAATCGACCATTATGAGCAGCGGCACCCCGGCTATGACGAATATCACTATACGCTCGACAAAATCGGCCACGACCCCTATGTGCTGATTTCCATTCTGACCGCATGGCATGGCGGCGAATGGACGCTGGATGAAGTCCGGGACACACTTTCCACTCTGTTCTCAAAAGAATACCAACTGACGCAGACCGTGGAGACGGAAACCCGCTATCGCACGGAAACGGATACCGTGACGGACCCGGACGGCACGACCCACACCGAAACCCGGCAGGTTCCCTATACCTACACCGTCTGCAACGTGAAACTGCACAACGAGGATTTGTCCCATCTTCCCATTTCCATCATGAACGAGGATCAGCTCGGTGTGTACTCGATGTACATGTCCACTCTCGGCAACCGGCCCGATCTGTTTCCTGCGTCGGCCTATCCGAACGCATCCACCGTCAAAAAGCCCACTGAATATGATATCCCACCGGAGGAAATGACGGACGCGCGGTTCGCCGCCATGATGACGGAGGCACGGAAATACATCGGCTATCCCTATGTTTGGGGCGGCAGCAGCCCGAAAACCTCGTTCGACTGTTCCGGTTACGTGTCGTGGGTAATCAATCACAGCGGATGGAATGTGGGACGGCTGGGAGCACAGGGTCTTTGCAACATCTGCACTCCGGTTTCTCCCGCCGACGCCAAACCCGGCGACCTTGTTTTCTTTGAACACACCTACGACACCGACGGCGTGTCCCACGTGGGCATTTACGTCGGAAACGGCATGATGCTCGCGGCCGGTGACCCCATCGGCTATTCAAATCTCAACACAAGCTACTGGCAGAGCCATTTTTACACGTTCGGACGTTTACCGAACCCATAAACAGATTGGAGGAATCAACCGTGAATCCGAAATTCAAGAAAATCGACGCCGAGTATGCAAAAAACACAGAGAAAATCTCCGCACTGCAAAACCGGCAGAAGGAACTGGAAAAGCAGCGCCGGGAACTGGAAAATCTCGATATTGTCGGCCTTGTGCGGGGCATGGGCATGACGGCGGAGGAACTGTCCGCGCTCATGAAAGCATCCCGCGAAAACCGGCTCGTATCTGATCAGAACAAACAGGAGGAACATCATGAAGAAATCTAAAATCCGCATATTGATCTGCCTGATGGCCGTCGTGTCCTGCACGGCGGCTTTTTCCGTCAACGCTCTCGCTTACAGCGAAGAGACGACCTCTCCGACTTTGAGCAGTTCCAGCGCCGCGCAGAGCAGCACCGCTTCGTCGTCGGCGTCATCCGCAACGTCTTCCGGAACATCTCTCAAGCCGCTGACGCCGGACGGCACCGGGACGGTGATCGACAACGTGACCAACGAGGACGGCAAGGAGTTTTTCACCATTACCACGCCGAGCAAGCACGTCTTTTACCTGATTATCGACCGGCAGAAAAACGCCGAAAACGTCTATTTTCTTGACGCCGTGACGGACAAGGACCTGCTTGCGCTGGCAAAGAGCGACAACGAGGATGTTTCCGGTTCTTCCTCGTCCAAGACAGTTTCCAGCCCGGAGGTATCCTCCGCGCCGACCGCATCAACGCCCACGGTTTCATCCGTTTCCCAGCCGGAAAAGCAGAATAACAGCGCCGGAATCGCGGCGGTTGCCGTACTTGCAGCCGTTCTCGCCGGTGCGGCAGTCTGGTTCTTCAAATTCCGCAAGCCGGATAAAAAGGACAAAAACAGGCCCGACCCGGACGATTACGATTACACCGATGGCGGGGACGACGAATCTGAGCCGGATGATGAACCGGAAGCTCCTGATGAGGAAGCAACGCAAAAAGACGGTCCCGAATCATCTGACGGTGAAACGGAGCGTGAGGACGAATGACCTTTTTCACCGACAGCCTTTTCGAGCGGATGATGGTGCAAAAGCCCCGGTACAGGCGGGAGGAACGACCTCCCGTTCCACCGAAAGGCCGTCCCGAACAATCCCATGACAGGTATCGTGACCTTATCATCACGCCGAAACGAAAGGAGATTGAAAATGCGGCTTGTAATCAGTGAAAAGCCCTCGGTTGCTCAGAGTATCGCCGCCGTGATCGGCGCGAAGCAGCGCGGCGACGGGTATCTGGATGGCGGCGGCTACCTCGTTTCATGGTGCCTCGGCCATCTTGCGGAACTGGCAAGCGCCGATGCCTATGATGAAAAATACGCGAAATGGCGGTGCGAAGATTTACCCATTTTACCGGATAACTGGCGGTTTATCATAAGCAGGGGCAAACAAAAGCAGTTCGGTATTCTCCGTACCTTGATGCGCCGCGACGATGTGGAAGAAGTTATCAACGCCTGTGATGCTGGGCGCGAGGGCGAACTGATCTTCCGCACCGTGTACGACATGGCTGGTTGTTCCAAGCCGATGAAACGGCTCTGGATTTCCTCTATGGAGGACGAGGCCATCCGGCAGGGCTTTACCAATCTGAAACCGGGCCGGGATTACGACGGCCTGCATCAGTCCGCTCTCTGCCGCTCCAAGGCTGACTGGCTGGTGGGTATCAACGCGACACGCCTGTTTTCTGTACTCTATCATCGAACACTGAATGTCGGGCGCGTTATGTCCCCGACGCTGGCGCTCATCGTGCAGCGGGAAGCGGAGATTTCCGCGTTTCAGCCGGAGCCGTTTTACACGGTCAATCTCGACTGCGGCGGTTTCACCGCCACCGGCGACAGGCTCAAACAGAAGCCGGAGGCCGAGGCCGTTGCTGCCGCCTGCAAAGGGAAAACGGCCACTGTCAAAGCCGTGGAACGAAAAGAAAAATCCGAAAAGGCTCCCGCGCTTTACGATCTGACCACCCTCCAGCGCGACGCCAATCGCCTGCTCGGCTACACGGCCCAGCAGACGCTCGACTATCTGCAATCGCTGTATGAAAAGAAGCTCTGCACCTATCCCCGCACCGACAGCCGGTTCCTGACAAATGATATGGAAGGGACCGTCCCGGAACTTGCCTCCGTTGCCGCCATGATCTGCGGCGCGGATATTCCCGAAAACCTCAACGCCGGTCAGATCTGCGACAGCGCGAAGGTCAGCGACCATCACGCCGTCGTCCCCACGTCCGGCGCGGGCAAAGCGGATGTTTCCGCGCTGCCCGCCGGAGAGCGTGAAATCCTGCGGCTGGTTTCCCGGCAGCTTCTCTGTGCGGTCGGCAGTGCACACCAATACGCCGAAACCGCCGTCACGCTGGACTGTGCCGGGTATGGCTTTACTGCCAAGGGCAAGACGATACTCGTTCCGGGCTGGAAAATCTATTTGCAGGAGCAGGCCGACAAACCTCTGCCGGAGCTGACGGAAGGACAGAATATTCCAGTTGCTTCCGCTTCCGTAAAAGAGGGCAAAACCTCGCCGCCCAAGCACTATACGGAGGACACTCTGCTTTCCGCAATGGAGACGGCGGGCGCGAAGGATATGCCCGACGATGCGGAAAGAAAAGGTTTGGGCACTCCCGCCACCCGCGCGGCCATTCTGGAAAAGCTCGTTACCACCGGATTCGTAGAACGGAAAAAAGCGAAGAAAACCGTTAACCTCATCCCGTCGCAAGTAGGTATGTCGCTTGTCACCGTTCTGCCGGAGCAGCTTCAATCCCCGCTGCTGACCGCAGAATGGGAAAACCGGCTCAAACAGGTGGAGCGCGGCGAGCTGGGATCGGACGCTTTTATGAACGGGATTTCATCCATGCTCCGGGAACTTATAAAAACCTATACACCGGTCAAGGGCGCAGATGTGCTGTTTCCCTCCGCGCGTGAAGTGATCGGCAAATGCCCCCGCTGCGGCGGCAGCGTGACCGAAAGCAAAAAGGGATTTTTCTGCGAAAGCAACGGTTGCCGATTCGGACTTTGGAAGGATAACCGGTTTTTCGCTGTCAAGAAAAAGGCGCTGACAAAATCCGTCGCCGCCGCGCTCCTGAAGGACGGGCGCGCAAAGCTCACCGACTGCTATTCTGAGAAAACCGGCAAGACCTATGACGCCACGGTGATTTTGGAGGATACCGGAGAACACGTCAATTTCAGGCTGGAATTTGATTCGGAGAAGAAAAAGCGTGGCGGATCATGAAACTTACAAAATATGAGAAGGAAACAATCATCTGCTATAACGAGGAAGAAGCGACGGCCAGCGTTTACACGCACAATAAAAAGCTCATCCAAAAACTCAAACGGCTTTCGGAGAAATACCCCGACAAGGTGAAACCGGAGCGCCCGGAGCATTGCGGGTCCGTCAGCTATCTTGTCCCCAAACGCTGTGTTTCCGTCCGGGAACCGTATAACGATCAGCGGCGCGCAGACGACAGTTTACGGGCTAAAGCAGCGACAATACGCCCTCCCAGCAGGAGCATACGCTCCGAAAACAAATAATGAGCGCGCTCACGCATAGGTTTACCCCGGCCTGTGCGGGGGCGCGCTTTTTTCGATTCTATGAACTGTGAAAGGAGCACACAAATGGCTGAAAAAAATAAGGAACGGCTGAAAGAAATCACCGACAGCATCGAACAGGGTATCCAAAGCCTGTTCCAGAGCGACCGATACGCACAGTATCTCCGCACCATGTCCCGGTTCCACCGCTATTCCGTCAACAACACCATGCTCATCTACATGCAGAAGCCGGACGCCACTTTGGTTGCCGGATTCAACAAGTGGCGTGATCAGTTCAGCCGAAACGTCATGCGTGGCGAAAAAGGCATCAAAATCATCGCGCCCACGCCGTTCAAAAAGAAAATCGAGGAAGAAAAGCTCGACCCGGATACCAAGGCTCCCGTGCTGGACGCGGACGGCAAGGTCATCATGGAGGAAAAGGAAATCAAAATCCCCATGTACAAGGTGGTTTCCGTTTTTGACGTGTCGCAGACCGAGGGAAAACCGCTGCCGATGTTGGCCAACGATCTCACGGGAAATGTGAAGCAATATGAGATTTTCATGGAGGCGCTACGGCGCTCGTCCCCCGTTCCGCTTGCTTTTGAAGCGATGGAGCCGAATACGGACGGCTATTTCGGCGAGAAAAACCAGCGTATCGCTATCCGGTCGGGCATGAGCGAGGTGCAGACCGTCTCCGCCGCCGTTCACGAAATCACTCACGCCACGCTGCATAACTATGAACAGGCCCGCCTTGCCGCCGCCAAGAGTGATGAAACCGCCGAACCGCCCAAGCCGAAAGACCGGCACACCGAGGAAGTGGAGGCCGAGAGCGTTTCTTACGCCGTCTGCCAGTATTACGGCATTCAGACCGGCGAGAACAGCTTCGGCTATATTGCCACATGGAGCCGTGGCAAGGAATTGCCTGAGCTGCGGGCCTCTTTGGAAACCATCAACAAGACCGCCTCCGGTCTGATCTCCGACATCGACCAAAACTTCCGCGAGGTCCTGAAAGAGTATGATACCGTTCTGGAACAGTTCGCCGGGGACGCATATCGGTACACGGCTTCCGTCATGGAACCGCCGTTCCCTCTGAATTCCATTGAGGAAGAAGTCCCGGCCACCGTGGAGGATTTGAAAAGCGGTTACGGAAAAGATACCCGTGCAGCTATTCTCAATGCCGCCAAGGTCGAGGGCGCGGCGTTCCCGGATGAGCTTCTGCGGCGGCTGGATGAAATTGAAAAGATTTACCCACCGAGGGAAGCCGAGGCGATGTATCTGCTGGACAACGCCGCCTATCTTTATTTGAAGGAAAATGAGGACGGATACGGCTATACCCTTTACGATAAGGAGAGCCTGCGGGAAACGGCAAGCGGGTTTGCCGATGAGGGCGTCAGTTCCATTCCAACCGCTTACGAACAGGCGCTTGTTCTTGAACACCTGGTTCCTGAAACCTCGGAAAAGGTGTCGCTTGATATTTTGAGCAAGATTGCCGCCGTGCGTGAACAGGATGTACAGGAATATATCCGTAAAAATAATTTAGGCGATCATGAGCAAGCTGAACCGGAACCACAGACAGCGCCCGACCAACCGAAAGCGGCGAACATGCTGCCGGACGCACCGGAGCTGGCGCTCGACGAATACCCCATGCCGGATTCGGACCTGACCGTGGCCGATCTGGAAGCCTGCGGGTATCTGGACGGCGACCTGCTGCCCCTCTCCAAAGACCGGGCATTGGAGCTTTTTGAGCAGGACCTCACTGTTTACATGATCGAGGACGGCTGCGCAAGCATGGCATTCGACCCGGATGAGATTCAAGCTCACAGTGGCCTGTTCGCCGTGAGCCGCGAGGAATGGGAGGAAAGCCGGGAGTTTTCCGCAGCCATAGAGGATCGGATGAAGCATCAGGAGCAGCGCGAAGCCGCTTTTCTGAAAACCTCTCAGGACGCTTTTGCCATTTATCAGGTGAAGGGCAACGACGAGCTGCGCGACATCCGGTTTGAGCCGCTCAGTTGGCTGGAATCCAAAGGCGTTTCCGTGGATCACGGCAACTACGACCTCGCTTACACCGCGCCGCTTACCGATAAGGGCAATACAGAGGAAAGACTGGCCGTTTTGTGGGACAGGTTTAACAACGATCATCCCGCCGATTATCACAGGCCAAGCCTGTCCGTCAGCGACATCGTTGCGCTCAAACAGAACGGCGTTGTATCCTGTCACTATGTGGACAGCTTCGGTTTTCAGGAGATTCCGGCCTTTCTGAAGCCGGAAAACTACCTGAAAAGCGCGGAAATGTCGATGGAGGACGATTACGACATGATCGACGGCATCATCGACAACGGAAAAAATCCCACCGTCGCGGAGCTGGAACAGCAGTCCAAAACCGGTCAGCCGATCTCCCTTCTGGAGCTTGCCGAGGCGTCTCGGCGGGAAGACGACGAAAAGAAAAAGTCCGTCGTGGAACGGCTCAGAAATCAGCCGGTCAGCCGAGAACACAAAAAAACAGCGCCCGACAGAGGCGCGGAAATGGAGCGGTGATATGTTTACCAATGATGAAATCAACCTGATGTGCATTTACAACACCGGGACGCGGGAGGGCCTGATCGCGGAGCTGACGCATATGCGCGGCTATCTCGGCGCGGAGGAAACGGAGCTTCTGGCCCTGACGGATTCCGCGTTGGGAAAACTCCGGAGCATGAGTGACGAAGAATATGCCGCGCTCGACCTGTTACCGGATTTTGATGAGGAGGCTGAATAGCAGATTTACCTGTATGGTGACATTTTCCTGAATGTGCGATATACTGATAGACAGAAATCTGTCGAGCAGGCCGACTTCTATTTCCGTACTACGCTTAATTATAAAAGTGCTTTTGCTTGGAGATAGATATGATCTACGCTATTTTGATTTTTGCCAGTTTTATCGCTGCTTTTGTATCGGGCGCTGCCGGTTTTGGTGGTGCCCTGCTTCTGTTGCCGGTAGTAACTGCCTGTGTCGGCGCTGAGGTTGCCGTACCGGTACTAACCCTTGCTCAGCTTATCGGAAACCTCTCCCGTATGGCATTTGGGTTCTGGCAGATCGACTGGAAATCAGTTGGCCTGTTCTGCGTGACGGCGCTCCCACTGGCCGCTCTTGGCGCGTTTGGTTTTTCTGTGCTTCCCAAAGAGATTGTTACCCGTTGTATCGGTGGGGTCCTGATTCTCCTTGTACTGATTAAGGTGGTTAGGAAATTAGAGTTCAAGAACGGCAAAAAGGCTATGCTGATCGGCGGCGCGGCTACCGGCCTTCTGTCCGGCCTTGCCGGAAGCGGCGGGCCAATTGGGGCGGCAGCATTTCTGACTCTTGGACTGCCACCCGTTGCTTATATCGCTAGTGAGGCCACAACCGCCACGGCCATGCACATTCTAAAAACAGTCATATACAGCAAGCTGGTTGGCCTTAGCCTGCAAGCGCTACTTACAGGTCTTGCCATGGGTGCGGCGATGGTGATTGGAACGTTTGCAGCAAACCGCGTAATAAAGAAAATGGAGAAGGGAAAGTTTCAAAACTATGTTGCTGTGTTGCTCTGCGTTGTGGGTGCATACATGCTGATATTCGGAGGATAACGGATGAACCTGAAGGAACGGGCAAAAAAGCTCAAAACAGATATTCCGGCATTATTCATTGCTATGAAAAAGAAAGAAACTCCCATTGCGGCAAAAATTGTAGCCGGACTTACTGTTGTTTACGCTTTGTCTCCCATAGACTTAATTCCTGATTTTATTCCGGTATTGGGCTATCTGGACGATGTTATTCTGTTGCCCTCGTTGGCGACACTTGCCATACGGCTGATACCTCCAGAGATCTTTGACAAATGCCGAGAGGAAGCGGATGGCCTTTGGGCGGGTGGAAAACCGAAAAAATGGTATTTCGCCTTACCCATTGTGTTATTGTGGCTTCTGATCATATATTTGATTATCAAAGCAATATGGTTTTAGGTCGATTCGACCGGATAAAATGACAAATTCCAAGTTATAAACAAATAGAACACAATGCTTTTCTATTAAAGAGCAGCCTTCGGGCTGTTCTTTTTTTGCTTCAAAGACCGAAAGGAGGATTTTCAATATGCCAAGCACGGTAACGGCTCTGGCACAAATGGCCAACCACGCGGCGACGCAGATCACCGCCAGTCATGAAAGCTGGACGGATTTTCTGAAAACCGCCGCGCGGCTCTACAAATATCCGTATCATGAGCAACTCATGATCTACGCCCAGCGGCCCGAAGCGACAGCCTGCGCCGGGTATGAGCTTTGGAACGAAAAAATGCACCGGTACATCCGGCGCGGCAGCAAGGGGATTGCGCTCATCGACGCCTCCGGCGATAGGCCGAGAATCCGGTACGTCTTTGACGTTTCCGACACGGGAAGCCGGGACGATTCCCGACACCCGCTCCTTTGGCAGTACCGCCCGGAGCATGAGGATGCGGTTACGGCGGCGCTGGAACAGGAATACGAGGTTTCCGGCGAAAAGGGTTTTACCGACCAGTTGGAGCAGATCGCCGGACAGTTGGTGAACGAATATTGGCAGGAACATCAGTACGACATCCTCCACATCGTTGACGGCAGCTTTTTAGAGGAATATGATGAGTTCAACATCGGTGCACAATTTCGCACCGCCGCAGCCGTCAGCATCACCTACGCGGTTTTGTCCCGCTGCGGACTGGAACCCGACGAATATTTTGAGCATGAGGATTTTCTGAGTATTTTTGATTTCAACACGCCCGATACCGTCGCCGCCCTCGGCACGGCGGTCAGCGAAGGAAGTCAACGGGTGCTGCGGCAAATTGAAGTCACCGTCAAAAATCAGGAGCGCGAGCATCTCGCGGAAAGGAGCGCCACACATGGAGAACAACCTGACCTACACGAAGAACGGGGATTATCTGATTCCCGATCTGACGATCACGGAGCAGACGGAGAGCATCGGGAAATACGGGAGGATGCGGAAGAATTACCTGAAGGAGCACCGTCCGGTCCTGTACAGCAACCTGCTGCTGTCGGAGAAGCTGTACCCGCACCTGTTGGAGACCGAGCGGACGGCGACGGCGCGGCTGGAACGGATGATGCGGGAGCTGATGAAATCGGCGGGCGTGACGGAGAGCCTGAAAGCCTCCGACCCGATGCGCTGGGTGGGCCTCATGAACGACCTGAAAGCGCAGGCCGAGGAAACGATTCTGACGGAGCTTATCTACAGCTAAGTTTCTTTCCGTCGGAGCAGGAACAAATACAGCGGATTGATGAAGCGGAGAGCGAAAAGCCCTCCGCTTTTTCTATGCCTGCACCACAGAAGCCGGAAAAACGCGTTACGACACAGGCCGACATTGACGCCGCCCTTCAGGAATGGAACGGCGACATCAAGAACAAACACGCCGTTGTCGAATACATGCGGGAACACGCCCGCGACAAGGACACGGCGGCGTTTCTTCGCTCCGAGTACGGCGACGATCTTCCGGCCTTTCCCGTGACCGTAGGCCATACATCGACAGATTTGCCTTGGCCGAAGGTGCAGCGGCGCATAGCCCAACTCATCCGGGAGAACCGGTTTTACACACAGGAAGAACAGGCAACGTCAGATCTGAGCGGCCAGCCGATCACCCGCACCGGCGATACCATCGAGAACGGCATCACTTTCCATAACGTGGTCTTGTCACTTTCCGGCGAGCAGAGGGAGGATGTCCAGCAGGCAATTCCCGAGAACGCCACAATCCCTCTGCCCTACAAGGTGGGCGACACGGTATATCTGGACAATAAGCCCTTTGAAATCACCAACATTGGCACTTCCGACGTTCAGCTCCGCGACCCGGCGCTTGCCTATCCCATTTTTCGCGCAGAGAGCCGGGAGAACTTTGAAAATATGCTGCGCCGGGATTCCCGGAATGGCCCCATTACGGAATTTCTCGCTGCGGATTTGGAACACACGGACGCCGATCTGCGCGAAACCCTGACTTCCGGCCTGCTGGAACAGCGGGACAAGGAGCATATCGCGGGGTATTTCCGCGAAAACGAGGGCAACACCCGCGTGGCCCAGCGCCTTTCCGATACCTATTCCGGTACTTCCGATACGATGGAGCTGACCACCGGCGAGACGGCGGATCTCTTTGCCACCACCACGGGTTTTGAAATCAATATCCACGACAAGTACAACAGCAAACGGAGTGCCCGTTGGGAAGAAATCGCCCCTATCCTCCGCGCCCTGTATCAGCGGGAGCAGGACGGCTTTTCCCATGAGCCGGTCCTGCGGGGGCCTGCAAATCTGGATGGCAAACCGTTTTATCAACCGGGCGATCACGCGGTACTGGATTATGGAGGGCAGGAACTGTCCGGCACCGTGGGCTATGTCGGGGAAAAGGACGTTCGCATCGACACCGGTCCCTATTCGTGGAGCCATGAAGTGGTCAGCCGCGACGCCTTTGAAAACGGCATCCGGCAGGACGAACGCAACGCCTCTTTGTTTACACCGGAACAGCCCGCCGCCGAAAACTTCCGCATCACCGACAATCATTTGGGCGAGGGCGGCGCGAAAACCAAGTACGGATACAATGTTGCGGCTATCCGCACCCTGAAACAGATCGAGGCCGAGGGACGCACGGCGACGCCGGAAGAACAGGAAACTCTCTCCCGCTATGTCGGCTGGGGCGGCATCCCGCAGGCGTTCGACCCGGACAATGCCGCATGGTCAAAGGAGTATACCGAGCTGGTCGGCGCGCTGACCGCCGAGGAATACGAAATGGCGCGGGCCTCCACCCTGAACGCTCACTACACCAGCCCCACGGTCATTAAGGCCATTTATGAGGCCGTGAAAAATCTCGGCTTTCAGACCGGCAACATTCTGGAACCGGCCTGCGGCATCGGAAATTTCTTTGGGTTACTTCCCGAAGAACTGTCTGGAAGTCATTTATACGGAGTTGAGTTGGACAGCATCACGGGCCGGATTGCCAAACAGCTCTATCCGAACGCCAACATCACCGTGGCGGGCTTTGAAACCACCGACCGGAAAGACTTTTTTGACCTCGCCGTAGGCAACGTGCCGTTCGGCAGTTACAAGGTTTCCGACCGGGCCTACGACAAACTCGGATTTCCGATCCACGATTACTTCTTTGCAAAAACGCTCGATCAGGTGCGTCCGGGCGGCGTAATCGCGTTCGTGACCAGCCGCTACACGATGGATAAGCAGTCCCCGGATGTCCGGCGATACATCGCACAGCGCGCGGATTTACTCGGGGCGATTCGTCTGCCCAGCAACGCTTTCAAGGCAAACGCCGGGACGGAAGTCACCACCGACATCCTTTTTCTCCAGAAGCGCGACCGCCCCATCGACATTGAACCGGATTGGGTGCATTTGGGCCAGACCGAAGATGGAATTCCCATTAACAGCTACTTTGCCGACCGTCCGGAGATGGTGCTGGGGACCATCAAATGGGACGACAGCATATACGGCGACAAGCAGGAAACGACGTGTGAACCATTCCCTGACGCCAATCTTGCCCAGCAGCTCCATGAGGCAGTTTCCCACCTTCAGGGACAGATTGCCGAAACGGAGCTACCCGATCTCGGTGAAGATGAAGAAATCGACGATTCCATCCCGGCTGATCCGGATGTGAAAAACTACTCGTACACAGTCGTAGACGGAGAGTTGTATTACCGTCAAAACTCCCGCATGGTGCGGCCGGAGCTGAACGAAACGGCCAAAGCGCGCGTCATGGGCATGGTTGAGCTGCGGGACTGTGTGCAGAAGCTCATCGACCAGCAGCTCGACGAGTATGCTTCCGACGCGGAAATCCGCAAAACACAGGCGGAGCTAAGCCGGCTCTATGACACTTTTTCCGCGAAATACGGCCTCATCAACTCGCGCGGCAACAGCCTTGCGTTTGCGGAGGATTCTTCGTACTATCTGCTCTGCTCACTGGAAGTGATCGACGAGGACGGTAAACTGGAACGCAAGGCCGACATGTTTACCAAGCGCACCATTCGGCAGCGGAAAATTGTCACTTCCGTGGACACCGCGTCGGAAGCTCTCTCGCTCTCCATCGCGGAAAAGGCGAGGGTGGATATGGACTACATGGCCTCCCTCACCGGCAAAACGCCGGAGGCGCTGGCCGACGAGTTGCGGGGCGTGATTTTCCGCGATTTGGGCGAACAGGACCCGGCAAGCGTCCCGAAAGCTTTTTACAAGCTGGACAATATCCCGTTCGTGACTGCCGACGAATACCTTTCCGGCAACGTGCGCTGCAAGTTGCGGCTGGCCAAGGCTCTGGCGGAAATGCGGCCCGACCTTGCGGAGAAAATCGCTCCCAACATCGAGGCGCTGGAAGCCGCCCAGCCAAAGGACCTGGACGCCTCGGAAATTGAAGTGCGCCTCGGCGCGACCTGGATCGATAAAGAGTACATCCAACAGTTCATGGAGGAACTCTTGAACCCGCCGTCCGGTGTGCGCGACGGCATTCGGGTAAACTATTCTTCCTTTACGGCGGAATGGTCTGTTTCCAATAAAAACAGCGTCGGGTACAACAATGTGGCGGCGTATGTTACCTACGGCACCGACCGGGCCAACGCCTACCGGATTCTGGAGGATTCGCTCAATCTCCGGGACACGCGGATCTACGATACCGTGACCGACCCGGACGGCAAGGAGCGCCGCGTCCTCAATTCCAAGGAAACGACCCTTGCCCAGCAGAAGCAGCAGGCCGTCAAGGACGCTTTCCATGACTGGATTTGGCGTGACCCGGACCGACGCCAGACCCTGACGAAAAAATATAACGAGCTGTTCAATTCCAGCCGCCCGCGTGAATACGACGGTCGGCATCTTGTATTCCCCGGTATGAACCCCGAAATCAAGCTGCGGGAGCATCAGCTCAACGCCGTGGCGCACCAGCTTTACGGCGGGAACACCCTGCTGGCGCACGTCGTGGGCGCGGGCAAAACCTATGAAATGATTGCCGCCGCAATGGAAGGCAAGCGGCTGGGGCTATGTCAGAAATCCCTGTTTGCCGTTCCGAATCACCTGACGGAGCAATGGGCCTCCGAATTCCTGCGGCTGTACCCTTCGGCCAACATTCTTGTTACTACCAAAAAGGATTTTGAGAAACGCAACCGCAAAAAATTCTGCGCCCGGATCGCCACCGGCGATTACGACGCGATCATCATGGGCCACAGCCAGTTTGAGAAAATCCCCGTCTCTCTGGAACGCCAAAAGAGGCTCATTCAGGAGCAGATTTGGGAAATTGAAAACGGGTTGGAAGAACTGAAAGACAGCGGCGCGGAGCAGTTTACCATCAAGCAGTTGGAGCGCACGAAGAAGGGGCTTGAGGCCCGGCTGAAGCGGCTAAACGACAACTCCCGCAAGGATGATGTCGTGACCTTTGAGCAGCTCGGCGTGGACCGCCTGTTCGTAGACGAGGCGCACAATTACAAGAATCTGTTTCTCTACACCAAAATGCGCAATGTGGCGGGCCTTTCCACCACCGACGCGCAGAAATCCAGCGACATGTTCCTGAAATGCCGGTATCTCGACGAGATCACGCATAGCCGGGGCGTCGTGTTCGCCACCGGGACGCCGGTCAGCAATTCAATGACGGAATTGTATACGATGATGCGCTACCTCCAATATGAAACCCTGAAAGAACGGAACCTCGTCCATTTCGACTGCTGGGCCTCGACGTTCGGGGAAACTGTGACAGCCATTGAGCTGGCCCCGGAGGGAACCGGCTACCGGGCGCGCACACGCTTCGCCCGCTTCTACAATCTGCCGGAGCTGATGCTGCTGTTCAAGGAAGCGGCGGATATCAAGACCGCCGACCAGCTCAACCTTCCCACGCCGACGCCGGTATATCACAACGAAGTCGCGCAGCCCTCGGAAATTCAGAAGGAAATGGTAAAAAAGCTCTCGGAGCGCGCCGCCGCCGTCCATTCCGGTTCCGTCGATCCGACCGTGGATAATATGCTGAAGATTACGTCGGATGGGCGCAAGCTTGGACTCGATCAACGTGTTATCAACCCCATGCTTCCCGACAATCCCGGCAGCAAGGTCAACATGTGCGTCAATAACGTTTTCCGCTTCTGGCACGACGGGCAGGACAAAAAGCTGACGCAGCTTGTTTTCTGCGACATTTCCACCCCAAAGGGCCGCGCCGCCGCCAAGGAGGACCGGGCGGTCCGGGCCGGTGGAAAGCTCGCGGGCGGCACGGAGCTTCACGCTTTGCAGGACGCCTCGCCGGAGGCCGACGCGCCGGAATCGTTCAGTGTTTACTCGGACATCCGCGACAAGCTCATCGCGCGGGGCGTTCCCGCCGGTGAAATCGCGTTCATCCACGACGCCGATACCGAAGTGAAGAAAAAGGAGCTGTTCGCCAAGGTGCGCGCCGGACAGGTACGTGTCCTGATGGGCAGCACCGCCAAGATGGGGGCCGGGATGAACGTGCAGGACCTTTTGATCGCATCCCACGATCTGGACTGCCCGTGGAGGCCGGGCGATTTGGAACAGCGGTCCGGGCGCATCATCCGGCAGTACAACACCAACCCCGAAGGGCACATTTTCCGTTACGTCACCGAAGGGACATTCGATTCGTACCTCTGGCAAACTGTGGAAAATAAGCAAAAATTTATTTCGCAGATCATGACCAGCAAAAGCCCCGTCCGCTCCTGCGAGGACATCGACGAAACGGCGCTTTCCTATGCGGAGATCAAGGCCCTGTGCGCCGGGGACGAGCGGATCAAGGAGAAAATGGACCTCGACATGGACGTGGCCAAGCTGAAACTCATGAAAGCCAACCATCAGAGTCAGCAATTCAGGCTGGAAGATAATCTGCTCAAATACTTCCCGGAGGAAATTGAGCGGAATAAAGGTTTCATCAAAGGTTTGGAAACGGATATGGCGACGCTGGAAGCGCACCCGCATCCGAAGGACGGCTTTGCCGGGATGGTGGTACGGGGCGATTCCCTCACCGATAAGGACAACGCCGGTGCCGCTATTCTCGAAGCCTGCAAAGAAGTCAAGGGGCTGGAACCGATGGAGATCGGCAGTTACCGGGGCTTTACCATGTCGCTGTCCGTGGAGGGGTTCGGACAGGATTTTATCCTTACCCTCAAAGGGCAGATGACCCACCGCGTCACGCTGGGCAAGGACGCGCGGGGCAATCTCATCCGCATTGACAACGCGCTTTCCGATATGCCGAAGCGGTTGCAGAATGTTCACGCCCAGCTGGATAATCTCCATTCGCAGATAGCGGCGGCAAAGGCAGAGATCGGCAAGCCGTTCCCGCAGGAAGCGGATCTTGCGCAAAAGAGCGCCCGCCTCGCGGAGCTGAACGCGCTGCTGGATATCGACAGCCGCGCTCCCGCCCAGAGGTCGGAGGTCATAGCAAAAAGCGAAAGGCCCTCCGTACTGGAGAGCCTGAAAACGCCCTGCGTCTGCGGGGCGGGTAAAAAGTCAAAACATGAATTGACCCGATAAAGAAAGGCTCCGGCACAGAATCATTTTGTGTCGGAGTCTTCATTTCGGGCGGCTGCGGCTTTTGCCCTGCGTTTCTGTTTTTGCTCGGTTTTCTTCCGGCGTTTTTCATCTATCTCATGCAGCCAGACGCTGACCGGCGCTTTCCACGGTTCGCTTTTATTCGGGATGTTTTTGACAAGGCTGCGCGGGTTCAGGCCCAGGCGCTTGGCAAGCTCAATATCCTCATTGTTCAACCGGCATTTCTTTTTTGCGTCCTGCCCCATCTGTTCGCTGTATGCCTTTCGCACACCCCCATTCATATCGCAAATTATATCATAAATCAGGAGGTTAAAAATGAATACGATACCCGTATATAAATATCCCGCCGCCTATGCGCGGGAAAACGATGAACTGGAACAATACCGCGCGTCCCACAAGGCAAACGTGGCCTGCAAGGACGCAATTGAAACGGCCATCCGGGACAATTACCGCGATAACCGTCTCGGAAAAGAGGGCGTAAAACAGGTTGCCGATCAGTTCGGTTATGAACGGATGTTTTATGTGCTGGCGAATACGGCGCAGAGAAAGAATTTCGATGGGCGTATTTCCCGCGACAACAAGGATTGGGCGAAAACCATTCCCGTCTTTGAAGATAAGGATTATTTCGGGGATGACCGGCGCTCATCGTTTGAAGTGGATGCCGTCAACCCCGGCCTCACGGATATTTTCATCAATCAGGCGCGGCGCGAATATCTGCTGACCCAGCCTCTGACCAAAGAGGACATTCAGGCGGAGGCCGCGCGGCTGCTCCGGCGTCTGCAATCCGAGCGTGAGCCGAACAGCCCCGGTGGTACGAATTTCATGGTGCAGCTCTCGCCGGATTTTCTGATTCGCGCTTCCACCAAAGATCAGGATCGTCTGTTTGCCATGTTGCCGTTCAAGTCTCTGTCATTCTCCGCACTCAAGGATCGGAAAGGGATTTTCGCGTTCATCCAAAAGAATGAAAACCGCGACCAGCCGCTTCGCCAGCGCAAGCCGTCCGTCCGAAAAAAGCTGCAAAAAACACAGGCAGAGCCAAAGCCGCCCGCCTCATCCAAGGGCAAAGAAATGGAGCTGTAACATGGCGAATCGCAACCGGCAAATCCAGCTAAAATTCCGTGTTACCCCGCAGGAGCGTGAAATGATCGAACAGAAGATGGCGCAGCTCGGTACGAAAAATATGGCGGCATATCTTCGCAAAATCTCCATCGACGGGTATGTCATCCGGCTGGAACTGCCGGAGTTGAAAGAGATGGTTTCGCTCCTGCGCCGGTCCAGCAACAACTTAAACCAGCTTACCAAGCGGGTGCATGAAACGGGGCGCGTTTACGACGCGGATTTGGAGGATATTGTCCAGAATCAGGAACGACTGTGGCAGGCGGCTAACGATATTCTCGCTGTGCTTGCGAAATTAAAATAGGGGCGTATGCCCCGAAAAATGGGGCGGTTTACGACGTGTAAGCCGCCCCGTTATTTTTTTGCCGCATCCTTGCAAAAAACAGCATAGGCGTTATAGTTGTATTAGAAATTGTAAAGGGGGCCGATTTTATGAGGCTGATACTGAAAATACTCGTCGCTCCGGTCATCGTGGTTCTGACCGTTTTCGTCTGGATCTGCTCCGGTCTGCTGAACTGCTCGGCGTGGGTGTTCGGTCTTGCTGGAACGGTCCTCGGCATCTTCGGTGTGCTGGCGCTGATTACCCATCAGATCACAAACGGGATCATTCTGCTGGTGATGGCGTTCCTTGTCAGTCCATATGGAATCCCGATGGCGGCGGCGTGGCTGATCAGCAAGATACAGGATTTGCGGTATGCGATTCAGGACCGGGTTTACGGCTGAAATCTGCTCCGGGATATGATACAATATTCATATATCCGAGAGGATGATGTTATATGGGAAAAAGCAATAAGGTCTGCGTCCGGTGCGGAAGAAAAATGAAGCAGCAATTTATAGGCTTGCAGCATTGCAGATGCGGCATGAGCTGGAAAAAGGACATCGGCTATTTTGAGCGCGCTCCCGACATGGTTTTTGCTTTGGAGCGCAAAACCATCGGGAAAAAGGTTAAGCAGGTTCCAGTCATAAGATATAAAAGCGAAAGCTGAGAAAGTTCCTAAAACGGTCTGCCGTGAGCAGGCCGTTTTTCTTACGGAAGGAGGGGCGGCTTATGGCAACGACGCGGCTGATGCCGCTGCATACCGGCAAGGGCCGGGACGTTGGCACGGCAATCAGCGACATTATTGATTACGCGGAAAATCCGGAGAAAACGGATTACGGCAGGCTTATCACCGGTTATGAATGCGACAGCCGAACAGCCGACGCCGAGTTTCTTTTTTCCAAGCGGCAGTATGCCGCGCTCACCGGCAGGACGCGCGGTGCGGACGATGTGATCGCCTATCATCTCCGGCAGTCCTTTGTCCCCGGCGAGGTCACGCCGGAGGAAGCGAACCGCATCGGCTGTGAGCTTGCCAAACGCTTTACGAACGGGAACCACGCTTTTATTGTCTGCACCCACATCGACAAACACCACATCCATAATCATATCATCTGGAATTCCACGTCCCTCGACTGCACACGGAAGTTCCGAAACTTTTGGGGAAGCACCAGAGCCGTGCGACGGCTGAATGATACACTGTGCATTGAGAACGGTTTGTCCATCGTGGAAAATCCGAAACGTCACGGCAAGAGCTATAACAAGTGGCTGGGCGATCAGGCAAAGCCCTCAAACCGGGAGCTTTTGCGTATGGCAATAGACGCGGCTTTAGCTCAAAAGCCCGCCGATTTTGATGCGCTCCTGAAGCTCTTGCGGGACACAGGATATGAAATCAAATCGGGAAAAATCCCATCCCTGCGCGGAAAGAATCAAAAGCGGTTTATCCGGCTGGATACGCTGGGCAGCGGCTACAGTGAAGCGGAGCTTCGGGCCGTCCTCTCCGGCGAAAAAACGCACAAACCACGCAAGAAAATCATCCGGCCCATGCCGGAAAAACAAGTCAATCTGCTGGTGGATATTCAGGCCAAACTCCGCGCCGGAAAAGGCGTTGGTTACGAACGCTGGGCCAAGGTGTTCAACCTCAAGCAGATGGCTCAGACAGTAAATTATCTAACCGAGCACAACCTGTTGGAGTACGATGCGCTGGTTGAAAAAACATCGGCGGCAGCCGCCCGGTACAACGAGCTTTCCACACAAATCAAAACGGCTGAAAAACGACTGGCCGAGATCGCCGTTCTGAAAACGCAGATCATCAATTATGCTAAAACCCGCGACACCTATGTTGCCTACCGCAAGACGGGGTATTCAAAAAAGTTTCTCTCGGAGCATGAGAGTGACACCCTTTTGCATAAGGCGGCGAAAAAAGCGTTTGATGAGCTGGGCGTGAAAAAACTTCCCACCGTCAAGAGTTTACAGGCCGAATATGCGGCGCTTCTGACAGAGAAAAAGGCGGCTTACGCTGATTATCGCAAGGCCCGCGATGAGATGAAAGAGCTTTTGACCGTGAAAGCAAACGTCGATCATCTGCTTGGCCCCGACAGGCGCGAAGCGGAAAAAGAACATGGGCAGCGTTGAACTGTCCATGCTCCCGGAAGCGTCCGCAGGACGCGCAGCCGCACAATTTATTGTGCGATCAGAGGGGATTGGGGGCTTGCCACCAACAAGCAATTTCCCGATTTTCGCGCAAGCGAAAAATTGGGAAATGGGCATCGTGGGTACCACGATGCATTGCTTGCCATTTTTATCAGGAAGCATGATAAAGCCTTCCCCACATTCTTTGAGGACATTATCTCAGACTTGGAGGGCGGAAATCTATATGTTGTTGAGTTAACATATACATAGTTTGCATTTTTTTGTTTTTTATATTGACAACGGTTTGCAATGATGATAATATAACGATTAAGCAATCGTTTATTCGTTATATAGAGTAGGAGGATCAGAATGTTAAAGAAAGAGCTTTTGTTAGAAGGTTTGGACTGCGCCAATTGCGCTGCCAAAATTGAAGATGAAGTTAATGGACTAAATGGAGTCAAAGCATATATGAATTTCATGAACAAGACATTAACTTTAGAAATTGAATCCACAGAGGAATATGCGAATGTACTTGAACAAATTAAGTCGATAGTACATAAGCATGAACCGGATGTGGCAGTAAAAGAACGAACTGATAGTAAAGG
>NZ_JBDNLG010000015.1:0-42970 GCF_047718355.1 Ethanoligenens sp. | reverse complement strand
GTATCACATATTAGTGTGGATGTCAATCAGGTACGGAGGCTGCCAAGGGACTGTCGGCCGACCCACTCAACCGGGAATGGGTGCCTGAAAATGAAAGATACCCATCATGCACATTGCACAATGGGATAATCGGAAAGATATCGTGCTGGTTTTTTGATAAAATAAAAAATGCTGATAAATAGGCGGTTTCACAGATTGAACAGAGCAAATCGGTATTGGAGTAACAGCTTGTAAGTGTGTTTTTTTGTTTAAAACATGCACATTGACATTGCTTTTTCGAGATGCTACCATAAGCACATATTGAAGTACAAGGGCGTACGAATCATGAAATGATTTGCACGCCCTTGTTTTTTGTTTTACTGCCAAAGGAGAAAGCCGCAATCGTTTCCATGGCTGTATCGATCCGTAGCTGCCCCCTTATTCGTTAAACGCAGAGAGTTGAGAAGGAGAATCTCCAATGACCGCTGTCAGAGAAAAGAAGAAGACCAGAAAATTATTTTCGCTTACGACACAGATCCTTGTCGCAACCGTGGGAGGAATTGTGTTCGGGTCCTTAGTAGGTCCATGGGCCGCCAACCTGAAAGTGTTCGGAGACATTTTTATCCGGCTCATTCAGATGTCCGTAGTGCTGCTGGTAATGACCTCGGTTTCATCGGCCATTGGCAATGTGAGTAACAAGGGCGCCGGTAAAATGGGGCTCCATACATTCAAATGGACGATTCTGTTGACACTTGTGTCCGCATTCCTTGGCCTGGGGTTGGCAACTTTTATTCAACCGGGCAGTGGTATTAGAATTGGCGGCACAGTCGTTGCAAAGACGGCAGCCCAAATGCCGACTAAGTGGACAGATATTCTGTTGGGCTTTGTTCCCACTAATGTTTTGAATGCGATGTCCAGCGGCACAATGGTGCCCTGCATTCTGTTTGCCATTTTGTTTGGCGTGGCCATGGGCAGCTATGCACGGCATAGCGGCAAAACGATTGTGAACGAAGTCGTCGAGGGGTTCAATGCGGTGATTATGAACATCATTAAAATTGTGATGAAAATTGCTCCCATCGGTGTTTTCTGCCTGCTGGCCAATGTTTCGGGCGCCATCGGATTCAAAGTCGTTATCCCCATGTCCAAGTTTTTGCTTTTGCTGCTCATCGGCGACATTATCCAGTTCCTGGTTTATGGGCCGCTGACCGGATTGATTTGCAAGATCAATCCATTAAAGATGGTCGGAAAATATGCCAAGATGTCTATCATGGCACTTACGACGACCTCTTCCGCAATCTGTCTGCCAACCAAGATTGAAGACTCTGTTACAAAGTTTGGCGTCAGCCGTAAGGTTGCGGATTTTACGGGTCCCATCACCATGGCCATGTGCAGCAACGGCGCCGTGCAATGCTATGTGGCCGCCATCCTGTTTATGAGCCAATCTACGGGTATCCATCTCTCCGCCTACCAGCTGGTTATGGCCATTCTGCTTTCCTGCCTGATGTGCATGGGCACTATCGTCGTGCCTGGCGGTATGGTCATCGTCTACACGTTCTTGGCCACTTCGCTGGGTCTGCCAATCGAAAGCATTGCTGTGCTAATTGGCATTGATTGGTTCTCGGGCATGTTCCGCACGGTTATGAATGTGGATGTGGACGTTATGGTGTCCATGTTGGTTTCCAACGATTTGGGAGAACTCGATCGCGATGTCTACAATGAAAAAAAGACCGTGGAATATGCGCAGGCTTGACAGCGCTGTGTAAAATATGAATAGGAGCAGCAAAATGGAAACTTCAGAAAATATTGCAGATCAGCTGCGTGTGCTGCTGGAAGAATGGGCGGCATTCAACGCTACCCCAGGGAATGGATGTACCCGTCTTCCCTTTACACAGGAAGCCCGCCGTGCCGCCGATTGTATCCGAGGGCGGATGGTGGAGGCAGGGCTGGATGTGCGCGAGGATGCGGCTGGAAATATAATCGGCGTGTTTCCGGGTGAGGACACCGCTTTGCCTGCGCTGGCGGTTGGTTCCCATTACGATACCGTGCAGAACGGGGGCAATTTTGATGGACAGGCAGGCATTGCCGTCGGTATCCTGCTTGCCCGCCTGTTGAAACAGAACGGCGTACGGTTGAAGCGGACCCTTGCCGTCGTTGCTTTTTGTGATGAAGAGGGGATGCGGTTCGGCACGGGATATTTCGGTTCCAAAGCCATGTTGGGGCAGATCACACAGGAGGATTTGCATCATTTTCGGGACAAAGATGATGTTTCCGTTTACGATGCGATGAAAACCTATGGACTGGTACCGGAAAAAATTGGGGAGGCCCGGCAGGATCTTTCCAAAATCGCTGCGTTTATCGAGATGCATATTGAGCAAGGGCCCGTACTTGACCAGAATCACGAGGAAATCGGGCTGGTCGAATGCATCGTGGGTATCCAGCGTTATGTGATTACAGTGCATGGGCGTGCGGATCATGCGGGGACGACGCCGATGGACATGCGTGCCGATGCGATGGAGGCCGCGGCGAAAGTAATCGCGCAGCTGCCGGACTGGGCGCGGGCAGAAGGCGACGGTACGGTCGCTACCACCGGCTACTGCCGGGCTGTGCCGGGAGGGATGAACATTATTGCCGGTGAGGTGCAGTTTTCCGTTGATGTGCGTTCACGTTGTCAGACACATATTGATACCGTTGTCTCCAAACTCCGCGCAGCGCTGAATACCGCTTGTTCACGGGATGGCGTCAGCTGGGATATGGATTGCAAGCTGGATGTTGCCCCTGTGGATTTGAGCACCTCCATGCTTGATCTGCTTGAGCAGAGCTGTCAGACACACGGTTATCGTTTTCGCCGCATGATTTCCGGTGCGGGACATGATGCGCTGGCGATTGGACAAGTGCTGGATACAGTCATGCTTTTCGTACCCAGTAAAGATGGACGAAGCCACTGCCCGGCCGAGTGGACAGAGTATGCGGATATTGCCAAAGCGGTGCATGTTCTCTATGACTTGGTTCTTGCAATGCAGTGAGCTGTAGATCGCTTGATTGGCACACGCTTGATGACCGGAGCTTCCGGAACTGGGAACCGGTTGCATGGCTCACAGCGAAAGCATCTTGCGGATATAAAACCCCAGATGCATGGCAAACCGATCATCGGGGTTGTCGTAATTGATATCAATCAGACTTCGAATCTGGTCGAGGCGGTACATCATGGTGTTCCGGTGGATAAATAAAATCTTTGCCGCGTGCGTCACGTTTTGTCCGCAGCTTAGAAATTCATGCAGGGTTTTCATCAATTCCGCGTTGTTTTTGACATCGTAATCTTCGAGCGGTTTGAGCAGATCATTATACAGGTCAGCCAGATAAGTGTGTGAAAAATTGGCGGAAATAATGTGGTAAATCCAATCGGTATCATAGGAAAACACTTTTGTCTTCGGGTGCAGCTTCTGTCCCAGTTCCAATGCGCTTAGCGACTGCGTATAGGCCGTATGGATGGTTGTAGCGCCTTCAAGCCGCCGGGATATGCCGGCGTATGCCGAAATGCCCGCTTGTGTCAGCCTTTTGAGCATCGTTTGAACCAGACTGATTGCGGCGGCAGGCGCTTTATTCCGGGGAGAAGGTTCTTTTGTCCGCAGAAAAAGAACAAAACCGGCGCCGTACACCGTGTTGCTGTAATCCACTTTTGCCTCGTTTAGAACGGGTAATAGAATGTTCCAGATTTTGCGTTCAAATGCGCGGCGCTGTGCAACGGATAACGGTTCATAACCACTAATTTTTAAGGTCACGCAGATGCGGCCGGACAGATAATCAAAGCCATATTGCTGACAGAGCAGGCGGATTTCCATTTCGGAGCCTAGTGTGCCGGAGAGGATTTGGGAATAGAAAAGATCTTGGTTTGAACGGAGACTGACCGCCATCAAATTGCTGCTCATCAGCACAAATGACAGGATGGACTGGATATTGTCAATCAGTTCATATTCAAACGAGGTAAAGGGCTGCCCGTTTCCCAGACAGACCAGGTAACCAAGCAAGCGTTTCCTTTGGGTGATAGGGAAAATTTGATAATGGTGCTCATAACCATCGAGTTTGATATGGTGATTAAACATGGGGACGGGATTGCGTCGGTATTCCTCTTGCAGGTGTAGCGTGTCGCTTTCGGAAAACAGCGTGTTCATGTCTTTGCTGTAAGGAAACGGAAAAGGCTGCTTGAATGTGCCGGGAAAACTGTATTCAATGATTTCAAAATGACTGGTCGCCAGAAAAACCGGAATGTTCATGGCATCTGAAAGGTTTTTCAGCACAGCCAGAAAGTTTTTCTTTTTCATGACGGATTCGATGGTGCTTTTATAAATGGAAGCGATGTGCTGCGAGGCGCTCATTTCATCTTCAAATAGCTTCCGGTATACCAGATTGACGATTTGTTCCATGGAAAGCTCAAATGAAACAGGTATTATTGGAAATTCGAGCGCGTTGGCCTGGTCGAGCATCTCTTTGGGCAGTTTATCGATATAGCGGCTCATTTTGATGGCGAGCCCGCAGCATCCCCGCTCATCCAAATCGGCAATGATGTGCCGGTAAAGGTCGGTGGAGGTGAACAGGTAACCGGTGGATAGAATCAGTTCATCCTGTTTCAGCCAGGGTACGGTATCGGGGTTGTCCATAATGTTAATGCTTTTAATGAGGCGGCCGGCGCCGCTCTTTCCGGCTATGTATTGCGCGCCCTTGAACAGATTCTGCTGCATCAGCCATTGAATGGAAATCTCCATATGGTATTTTCTCCTGTTGTTGGGTCGGGTGGCAGACAGACGACATTTTCATGCATGAAATTTCTTTGGACTATTATAAAACATGCACAATCAAAATACAATCCGTTTGGATAATCGGCGGAGATGGGTCTGTAAACACAGTATTCAAGCCAACGGATCGTTTCTGAGAAAAAAAGAATGAAAAAAAGTGCCCAAATACATGCGTTGAAACCATTGCCGCACGATGCTAAAATAACATTGCGGAACCAATCAATGAAAAGAGGTATATAGAACCATGAGTTATCCTGTAGATTTGCTGTCATCCCGTGCTGTTGTAAAACCGAACTTATGGGCGGTTATTCCGAAGGACGGTTTGGTCAATAATGTGATTCCCGGTATCAACGGATGCCGGGTCAGTATTGTTGCGTCCCCCAAAATGGGAGCCGGTTTTGTGCAGTATGTGGTGCAGGCAACCCCTAGCGGCGGCACCGAAAGCAAATGGGCGGCGGAAGAAGGCGTTGAGAGTTTTCTTTTCTGCATCAGCGGCACGCTTTCCGTTACCGTCGGGGACGAAAACAAGCAGCTGACCGATGGCGGTTATGTGTTTGCACCGACCGGCGAAGGCATCGCATTCCACAATGATGGAGAGCAGGAGGCCAACCTGCTGTTATACAAACAGCGGTATATTCCGCTGGCCGGTCATGCTGCAACCACTGTCTGGGGCAATGTCAATGCCATTAAATACAAAATCTATGACGAGATGGACAATGTTTTCATTAAAGACCTGCTGCCCACAGATATCGGCTTTGATATGAACATGCATATTCTGGCGTTCCAACCGGGGGGCTGCCATCCAATCGTGGAGACGCATGTGCAGGAGCATGGCGCCTATGTCCTCAGCGGCGAGGGTATGTACTATATGGAAGACCGCTGGCTGGGCATTAAAAAGGACGACTTTATGTGGTTTGGCCCCTATGTGCCGCAGTGTGCATATGGTGTTGGCCGTGAGTTGTTCGCCTATATTTATTCCAAAGACTGCAACAGGGATGTCGCCTTATAATGTCGGAGGGAAACATGATAGAAAAAGCGGATCAAAATCGAATTCAGCATTGGCTGGAGGGCATTGACCGGTTTAACTCGACATCGGGAGCAGGGACGACCCGCGTCCTGTTTACGGAGCCGGAACTGGCCTCGCGTGCTTACATTAAAGATGAAATGTTAAAGCTGGGGCTGCAGGTGCAGGAAGATGCCATTGGCAATATTTTTGGGGTTCTGGAAGGCAGCGACCCGGCTCTTCCCGCTGTATGGACGGGGTCCCACATAGACACAGTGCCTCATGCCGGTATGTTTGACGGTATGGCAGGCATCGTGAGCGGAATGGAAGCGCTGCGTCTCATCCGTGCGGCAGGTGTGCCTCACAAACGGAACCTGACGGTTGTAGTCTACACCTCCGAAGAGCCGACACGCTTTGGTCTGTCCTGCCTGGGCAGCCGGGCAATGGCCGGTGTGCTGACACTGGAAGAAACAAAAAACCTTTTTGACGAACAGGGGCAAAGCCTGTATGATGTTTTGGGGGCACTCGGATACGACCATTCCCGCTATGATAGTGTCCGTCGGAGTCCGCGAGACGTCTATGCCGCGCTGGAACTGCACATTGAGCAGAATTCCATGCTTTATAAAAGAAAGGTGCCGCTTGGCATCGTAAAGGGTATCTGCGCGCCGACCATCTTTAATGCACAAGTAAAGGGCATTCAGTCCCACGCTGGGGGCACCTCCATGAAGGACCGCCATGATGCATTTGCGGCGGCCAGTGATGTGACGCTTGCGCTGGAGCGTCTGGCGCAGGAAAGCGAAGGGGAATATGTGACGGCTACTGTCGGCAAAGTGGATGTGGAGCCAAACGCGGTCAATATTATTCCGGGTTCTGTTGCATTTTCCATCGACATCCGTTCCATCGACATGGAATCTAAGGAGATCCTGATTAAACGGTTAAAGCAGGAAGTGCAAAACATTCAGGAAAAACGCGGCGTGAGGATTGAGTTGGAACTCCAAAATCACGATATCCCACTGCGGTGTGATGCCCGTATTGCCGAATTGCTGCGGCAAAGCTGCCGGGAGCAAAATCTGCCTTATCTGGATTTGATCAGTGGGCCGTATCATGACAGCCTGTTTGTCGGCCGATTTGCCCCGGTGGCCATGCTGTTTGTGCCCAGTAAAGATGGCATCAGCCACAGTAAAGATGAATGGACGGATTTTGCAGATATCGCACGTGGCGTGGATGTCCTGTCCGACACGTTGATAAAGCTTGCAAACGAGTAAATTGGAAAAAGGAGAGTTGTTTATGAAAATCACTATTTTAGAACCGCTGGGTGTTCCCGGTGACACATTGGTACATATGATGCAGGAAGCAGTCGGCGCAGACGTAGAAATACAATATTATGATACCCGTAAGGAAGACACGGAAACGCTGATTGAGCGCAGCAGGGATGCGGATGCTGTCGTGCTTTCCAACTTCAAATATCCGCGGCAGGTTATGGAACATTGCCCTAAATTGAAATATATCTGCGTTGCTTTCACCGGTTACGACCATGTTGACATGGACTATTGCCGGCAACGGGGCATTCAGGTTTCCAATTGCGCCGGTTATTCCACGGCTGCTGTAGCCGACCTGGTGTTTGGACTCCTCATTGGGCTCTATCGCAATATCATCCCTTGCAACGAGGCTGTGCGCCGCGCAGGCACCAAAGCCGGTCTGGTCGGCCCTGAATTGGAAGGAAAAAAGTTTGGGATTATAGGCGCGGGTGCCATTGGGCTGCGCGTGGCTAAAATTGCACAGGCGTTTGGTTGTGAGGTATATGCGCACAGCCGCACGGTAAAACAGGTGGATGGCGTGATGTTCACCGACCTGGATGTGCTGCTGAAGACCTGTGACATTGTATCACTGCACGTGCCGCAGAACGCGTCTACTGTTGGAATGATCGGTAAAGAAAAGATTGCGTTGATGAAAACGAATGCTGTTTTGATTAACACGGCGCGCGGACCAATTGTCGACAGCGCAGCACTGGCCGAGGCACTTAACAACGGAAAAATAGCGGGTGCAGGTATCGACGTATTCGAAAAGGAACCGCCGATTGACCCATCCCATCCACTCATTGGTGCAAAAAACTGCATCCTCACTCCACATGTTGGTTTTGCAACATTTGAATCTATGTATAAACGTGCTGAAATCGTTGGTTCCAATCTCAAGTCGTATCTGGAAGGGCATCCGGAAAACCTGGTGAAATAAGAACTCATACCCAAGCGAGGAATAGCACATACTATATCACAGTGTTTTTTATGATATTGCAAAAGCAGCCGTTACTGATCTTGTAACGGCTGCTTTTGGTCTTTGCACCTATTTTTTCAATGACTTTCATCCAGAAGAGAAATCCGAGCCCTCTCTCTATCGGAAACGGGTTCGGATTATGTGTGTTTGGTGCCGCTGACGAGACTTGAACTCGTACAATGTTTCCATCGAGGGATTTTAAGTCCCTTGTGTCTACCGATTCCACCACAGCGGCAAAATAAAAGCGGATTTTATCATAGCATATTTGGAGGGAAACCGCAAGTATTCCTGTTCATGTTTAGTAGTAAAAGGGAGAGGACCGGACGATATAAGGCGGATTTACAATTTATGGAAATACACGATTGTAAAAATGCCGGAGATGTGGTAGTATAACATAATGGATATATGGGTAATTCTGATGGGAACACCTGTTCCTGTTTTTGTCTTGCTATTTATTAAAATCAGGTATTCTGGAGATGAGTATATTGAAAAAAACGCGTGTTGCCGTCCTTTTTGGTGGCATGTCGTCCGAACATGCAGTGTCCCTTGTTTCGGCCAGCTCCGTCATAGCCAATATTCCGCGGGAGCGGTTTGAAGTACTGATGGTTGGTATTACACGCAATGGAGAGTGGCTGCTCTATAGCGGCGATGTTGGAAAAATTGCTGATTCCAGCTGGGAAAAAGACACGGGCAATCGTTCCGCATTCATTTCGCCCGATTCCAGCGTGCATGGCATCGTGGTGCTTTCGCCGGACAGGCCGGTGGAAACCATCCGGGTGGATGTCGTGTTTCCGGTGCTGCATGGCCTATATGGCGAGGACGGAACGGTGCAGGGTCTGCTGACTCTGGCGCGTATCCCGTTTGTGGGCTGCCAAGTGGCAGCTTCAGCCGTCTGCATGGACAAAGCAATCACCAAAGCGCTTTGCGATGCATATCAGATTCCGCAGGCCAAATGGGATGCTGTGCGGATGACGGACTTGAAAGATGATGCCAAGGCGATCGTGGAGCGTCTGGAAAAGCACCTGGGATATCCTATGTTCGTTAAACCTGCCAATGCGGGTTCGTCAGTCGGTATCACCAAAGCAGTCGATCGGGAAACGCTCTATCGAGCGATTGAACTCGCCGCAGTGCATGACCACAAACTGGTGTTTGAGGAAAGTGTAAGCGGCCGGGAAATCGAGTGTGCAGTATTAGGCAATGAGGAACCTGTCGCCTCTTGCTGCGGGGAAATCAAACCCTGCAATGAATTTTATGATTATAATGCAAAATATCTTGCCGGACGCACGGAACTGGTGATTCCGGCAGAGCTGCCAAAAGAGACGACGGAACGGGTACGGCAAACGGCCGTGCGTGCGTTTCGACTTTTGGGATGCCGCGGGATGACGCGCATGGACTTTTTTGTGTGCGCGGACGGTACGGTGCTGCTTAACGAGCCAAATACCATCCCGGGGTTTACTTCCATCAGTATGTATCCCAAGCTGTTTGAGGCGACAGGAACAACATACGGAGATCTTTTGGAGTCCTTGCTGCGGCTGGCTATGGAGGGGTGAACGACTGTTTTGGATAATCGGCCCATTGGCGTTTTTGATTCGGGACTTGGCGGCCTGACGGTGATTAGGGAACTGGAACACGTGCTTCCGCACGAAAACCTGATCTATTTTGGGGACACCGGCCGCGTGCCCTATGGCACCAAAGGGAATGACACTATTATGAAATATGCCGAGCAGATTGTACGGTTTCTGCGAGGTTTTGATGTCAAGGCGATATTGATTGCCTGCGGCACGGTGAGTTCGGTGGCGTTCGATGTGGTGTCCGCGTTGGCGGAGGTCCCGGTATATGGTGTGGTGGAGCCCGCCGCACGATCTGCTGTGGAAAAAAGCTCGCAAGGCGATATTCTGATTTTGGGTACCAGTGCCACTGTGCGCAGCGGTTCTTACGAAAAAGCAATCAAGCGGCTCAATCCCGATGCGGTGGTGCGCAGCGGGGCGTGTCCGCTGTTCGTGCCGTTGGTGGAAAACGATCATTTTAGCAAGGACGATGTGCTTGCGGATATGGTAGCGCACGAATATCTGGATACATTCCTCAACCGGGGCGTGGACACAGTGATTCTCGGCTGCACACATTATCCCATCCTGCGTCCGCTGATTGCAGGTATCATGGGGGAGAGCGTAGCATTGGTAGACGCGGGCAGCGAGATGGCTGATACAGCGGCTGTCTCACTTGAAGTGCGCGGCCTGCTTTCCGATCGAAAAGACATCGGCAAACAGAATTTTTATGTCAGCGATTATTCTGAGGACTTTACTCGTCTGGCGGGTGTCCTGCTGGAGCACTCGCTGGCGGGGTATGTAGAAAAAACAGATATTGAAAAGTATTGACGGAGGAAACCATGAAAAAGGATGTGCTCATCAGCATCACCGGCACGGTCATTTCAGAAGAGGGAACGCCGGACGTGATCGAGCTTGTGACTGCCGGGCGCTATTATAAACGCGATGGCAAATATTATATCCGCTATCTGGAAAGCGAGGCCACCGGCTTTGCGGGGGTGACCACCACTGTGAAAGTGGAAGGCAACCAGTCTGTTACGTTGACCCGCAGCGGCCCGTCCGCCTCTCACTTAATTCTTGAAAACGGAAAACGGCATCTTTGTCAATATGATACAGGAATGGGTCAAATGATGGTTGGTATTTCCGGCTGCCAGATTCACAGCGCACTGGACGAGCTCGGCGGCGAACTGGAATTCCGGTATATGCTGGATGTCAATTCCAATCTAATCAGCCGCAATGAAGTGCGAATCAGCATCAAGGAGGCAAACGGGCATGCAGAACCTCATGTATACAGCAACTGAAGAAATCCGCCGCGTGGTGATGGAGGCGCTGGGACGCTTGGTGGCCAGTGAGGTACTGCCTGCCGAGCCTTTGCCGCCTTTTGGTGTGGAAGTGCCTGCCGACCGCAGTCACGGTGACTTCTCGGCCAATGTTGCCATGGTGAGCGCTCGCGCGCTGAAAATGCCGCCGCGTAAGATTGCCGAAGCGGTTTTAAGTGAACTTTCGCTGATGGATACGCACTTTGAGCGTGCGGAAGTGGCAGGACCGGGATTTTTGAATTTCTTCCTTGCTCCCAATTGGTACACGGATATTCTTGTCGCCGTGCAGGCGGAAGGGGCGGATTACGCGCATACTGCGCTGGGGAACGGACGGAAGGTCATGGTCGAATATGTTTCGGCCAATCCCACCGGCCCGATGCACATGGGCAACGCCCGTGGGGGTGCTTTGGGCGACTGCCTGGCCGCGGTGTTGGAGCACGCCGGTTATGACGTGACGCGGGAATTTTATGTCAACGACGCGGGCAACCAGATTGCTAAATTCGCCGCTTCTCTGGAAGCACGCTATTTTCAGATTTATAAAGGCGAAGACGCGGTATCTTTTCCGGAAGACGGTTACCATGGCGATGACATTAAGGAGCGCGCGAAAGAATTTGCGGCGCAGTATGGCGACCGGTATCTGAATGCGCCGGAAGAGGAGCGCCGCAAGGCGCTGGCGGCGTTCGGCATTGAGCATAATGTCAAGAAACTGCATGATGACCTGCTCAAGTACCGCATTGAATATGACGTTTGGTTTCGGGAGAGCGTGCTGCACGAGGATGGGGAACTGGCTGATGTCATTGCACTGATGAAAGCCAAAGGCGCTGCCTATGAGAAAGACGGCGCATTATGGTATGCGGCTACCCGCTTTGGCGAGGAAAAGGATGAGGTTCTGGTTCGTGCCAACGGCATCCCAACCTACTTCGCGGCGGATATCGCGTATCACCGCAATAAATTTGAAAAACGTGGTTTTGACCGTGTGGTGGATGTGTGGGGCGCGGACCACCATGGCCATGTGGCGCGACTGAAAGGCGCAATGGATGCGATTGGAGTCGGTGGCGACAGACTCGACGTGGTGCTGACCCAGTTGGTCCGGCTGACGCGCGGCGGGGAAGTAGTGCGGATGTCCAAACGTACCGGCAAAGCAATTTCTTTGGATGATCTGCTGGAAGACGTACCCGTGGACGCAGCGCGGTTCTTTTTCAATCTGCGCGAAGCGAACAGCCATCTGGATTTTGATCTTGATTTGGCAGTGGAGCAGTCCTCCCAGAACCCGGTGTATTACGTCCAGTATGCGCACGCGCGCATCTGGAGCATTCTGAAAAACCTTGCGGCGGAGAACATCCATCCACGCGCTTGCACCCCGGAAGAATTTGCATTGCTTTCCTCAACGGAGGAGCGTGAACTTATCCGCCATTTGGGGTTGCTGCCCAGTGAGATTGATGAAGCGGCGAAGGCATATGACCCTGCGCGCATCACCCGCTATGTGCTGGAACTGGCCACCAAATTCCATAAGTTTTATAATGCGCATTATGTGCGCGGCGAAGACGAGCCGCTCATGCAGGCCAGACTAAATCTGTGCCTATGTGTGCGGGATGTTTTGAAGCATGTGTTGGACATGCTTAAAATTACGGCGCCGCAGACGATGTAAATGGGATTTCCTCTTTTTATATGCCTATCTTTCCCGCCCGTTTACAGACGGGCGGTTTTTATATAGGGATTTTCTTTTGCTGGTAGCATAGGAAATCGGACAAATTCATATACATCAGAAAGAAGGACAATTTTATGGCAGACGCAAAAGAAATGGAGCCACTCGACTCCGAGGCACTGGAGCGTGTAAAGAAAGCTTTTTTTGACAAAGATGGAAATCTGCGCTCCCTTCCATCTAAGCAAAGCAAAAAACAGGGCGTTTTACAGGTGGTTGTTCATACTTTTGAAAAAGATGTACACTATACTGAAAAAGAGATCAATGACCGGCTGAAAGTCATCTATGCAGACTTTGCAACACTGCGCCGTACCCTGATTGATTTCGGATTTCTGAACCGAACTGCCGATGGGAAAACGTATTGGCGTGAAAAATAATATGTTTGGAATGGTGTGACAGGGTGCGGATTGACTGTGCACGGAGGTGCTTTTTTGCTTACTGTTACCGAATTGGAAATTCATCTGCGGCGCTTGCCGCGTGCATTTGACGGATTCCGCATCGTCCACCTTTCAGACTTGCATGGAAAGCGCTTTGGCGAACAAAATAACGGCTTGGCCGAAATTGTGCGCGCGCAGTCGCCGGATCTGGTGGTAGCCACTGGTGACATGCTTGACCGCAAAAATGAACAGGGTGCCGCGTTTTTGGAACTTGCGCGGCAGCTTGTGCAGACCACCCCGGTGTATTCCATTCGGGGCAATCATGAGCAATACATGGCCGACCATATAGAGGAAAAACCAATCTTGGCACAATATGAGCAGGAGCTGGAGCATGTCGGTGTCATCCTGTTGCATGACAAAAGCGCTCTGTTTTCCCGCGATGGTGCGGACATCCTTTTTTATGGCATCACATTGCCCGCGTCTGCTTATAAACCGCATGTGGTAAAAGATCCGCATACGTGCCTGCCTCCGGAAATGGTGGCGAAGCATGTGGGCGTGGCGGACGAAAACCGCTGCTGTATCCTGCTTGCGCACTCTCCGCTGTTTTTTCCCTCTTATGCGGAGTGGGGGGCGGATTTGGTGCTTTCCGGCCATATGCACGGCGGATTGATCCGCTTGCCAGGTTTAGGCGGGCTGTTTTCACCATATCACCACCTGTTTCCCCGATATGATGCCGGACGGTATGTAAGGCAGGAGGCGGTAATGGTGGTCTCCCGTGGGCTGGGGGACAGTCCTTTTCGGGTACGGTTTCGCAATCCACCGGAGGTAGTCGTCATTACGCTGCGCACGGGGCAAGACCAAGGAAGTCGTCTGGAATAAACATTGTTCAGGATCGCAGGGCTTGGGCTGCTTTTAGCCAGATTTAAATGACACCACGTAGGGCATACGCTTATTTAAAAACAGATCGGACGGCAGGCTTGTGACAGGCAAGCTTACCGCCCGATTTTATTATGCGGACAATTAGAAACAGGAAAAAGATGCCGATAGAAGGGGGAATCACATAGACGGGCTGGGGACGTGGCAACCGTACATGGGTATATCATTTGGTGAGAATACGTTCCTGTATACGAGGGTTGGAGTACGATTCTTATAGGCGCATTGCTGCCGGTCAAATGGATAAGAACGCAGAGATGGAAACCGTATTTTACAGAAAATTACATAGTATATTTATATTGAAAGTATGGAATGGGTCTGTTATAATGATTGGTAATCAGCAGACGCGGATAAAACGCGAAAGCTCCGGTGTTGTTATATTTTCAGGCGCTCAAAGGGGAGAGTATCATGCCCATCAAAGTACCAGACGGTTTGCCGGCTATTGAAGTGCTTGAAAAAGAAAATATCTTTTTGATGACGGAAGATCGTGCGCTCCATCAGGATATCCGCCCACTCAGGCTGGTCATCTTGAACCTGATGCCGACCAAAGTGGTGACGGAGACCCAACTGCTACGCCTGTTAAGCAACACACCATTACAGCTGCATGTAGATCTGCTGCAAACCGCGACGCATGAGTCTAAGCATGTGCCAACAGAATATCTGGCTACATTCTATAAAACGTTTGATGAAATACGGGACGGTCGGTATGACGGGATGATTATCACCGGCGCGCCGGTCGAGAAGATGCCGTTTGAAAAAGTGGACTATTGGCCGGAGCTTTGCCAGATCATGCAATGGTCCAAGACCAATGTGTATTCTACATTACATATCTGTTGGGGTGCGCAGGCAGGATTGTATTACCATTTTGGTGTTCCCAAATACGATTTGCCGCAGAAACTGTCCGGCGTGTTCTCGCACCGCCCCCTCCTGCGAAATCATCCGTTGCTTCGCGGGTTTGATGATGTGTTCTATGCGCCGCATTCCCGCTATACGGAAGTGCACGCCGAGGATATTGCCCCTATATCAGAGTTGCTGTTGCTGGCCGATTCACCGGAAGCCGGCGTGAATATTGTAGCGAACAAAAACGGGCGGCAGTTTTTTGCAACTTGTCATCTGGAATATGATCGGTTCACGCTTGCGCGCGAATATGAGCGGGATGTAAAGCGCGGTTTGCCCGTTGCCGTACCGAAAAACTATTTTCCAAACGATGACCCGTCGCAAAAGCCGTTGGTCGCGTGGCGCGGCCATGCCGCCTTGTTTTACACCAATTGGCTTAACTATTATGTCTATCAGGAAACGCCGTACGATCTTTCCAGTCTCAGCTGAGAACGTCAGCTTTTTGAGATTCTGTAAAAACAGCCGCGAATCCACACATACGTGTGGATTGGCGGCTGTTTTCTATGTTCTGCCCGCAGGCTGCGCGGCCAAAGGCGTTCAAAAAATGTTACCGGTCACGGTTCTGGCGCGATAGATGGATCAATCCGTCTTCCAAAATATTGAGGTGCTCCAGTGCAAGACCGGTGCCGCGCGCTACGCAGGTGACAGGGTCATCCGCTACACGTGTGGAGATGCCGGTGTGCTCCTGAATGCGTTTGTCCAGCCCGTAAAGCAGGCTCCCGCCGCCGGTCAGCACGATGCCGTTGGTGACGATATCCCCCACCAGCTCCGGAGGCGTGCGCTCCAGTACCGAATGCACAGCCTCCAGAATGCTGTGAACCGGTGCCTCCAGCACTTCGCGGATTTCCTCGGAATTTGTTTCCACCATCTTGGGCAGACCGGTCATCAAGCTGCGGCCCTTAACAGCCATGGTCTCTTTGGTTTCACGCGGAGAGACACAGCCTATGGCGATTTTGACATTCTCCGCCGTGCGTTCGCCGATTAGCACATTGTATTTGCGGCGGATGAATTTCACGATCATTTCGTTGAACACATCCCCCGCGATTTTGATGGATGTAGAAACCGCCGTATCCTTGAGGGAAATGACCGCGATGTCGGTGGTGCCGCCGCCAATATCGACAATCATGTTTCCGTTTGGTTCGGTGATGTTCAGTCCTGCGCCGATGGCGGCGGCAATAGGCTCCTCTACCAGATACACTTTGCGCGCGCCTGCCTGCATGGCCGCATCGTATACCGCGCGTTCCTCTACCTCGGTGATAAGGCTGGGCACGCAGATCATAATGCGCGGCTTGAACAAATGGTAATTGCAGACGCGTTTGATGAAATACCGCAGCATTTCGCCGGTAAGGTCAAAGTTGGAGATGACCCCGCCGCGCAGCGGACGGACCGCCATAATGTCGGCGGGCGTGCGCCCAATCATTTTCTGCGCTTGTTCACCTGTCGCAACCACTTGATTGGTGTTTTTATCAACCGCCACTACCGACGGTTCCTGCAAGACAATCCCTTTGCCTTTGATATTGATGAGTACGGTCGCCGTGCCCAAATCAATTCCAATATCGCTTCCTGCCATTGTGATCTCCTCTGTATAGTGAGCGGAAAAGCCATCCGCTGTGCTTTCTGATTGTACGTGCCGCCGATGTTATCGGCATCCTTTTCATTATACCGTATTTGTACGCGGTTTCCAATGCCTTTTATGCCAAATTCCAACACTTACCGCACACAGGCGATAGTGACGCACCGCACATCCGCCGCTCCCGCGAGCAGCAACATTCGCGCACATTCGTGTAAAGTTGCGCCTGTGGTCAGAATGTCATCCGTCAGCAAAACCTGTTTGCCGCATACGTCACCGCGGACAGTGAATGCTCCGAACACATTGCCCCAACGCTCCACACCGCCGCAGGTGTGCTGGGGTTTGGTGTGGAACGGCTTTTCCAATGTTTCGGCGTATGGCAGCGTGAGCAGGTCTGCCAGCGCATGTCCGAACAGCGCCGACTGGTTATACCCGCGCTCGCGCATACCCCGGCGGCTGAGCGGTACGGCGGTGACCAAATCAACTGGCGTGGTTGCTGTGACACGCTGCGCCGCTGAGAAAGCAAGGGCGGCAAAACCGCGCGCAGCACTTTGATGCCCATGAAATTTCAAGCGGGCGATACCGGTCTTGACCACGCCTTCATAATAGAATGCCGCCGCACATCCGGTAAATGCGTAGGTTCGGTGATGGCAGGCACAGAATGCCTTGCCGCGTCCGCAGGCTGGACAGATTGGTTCCTCCACGCAGGGCGCCTTTTCCAAGCAGACCGGGCAGGCTGATGCACCCTGTGGCACCACTGTGCCGCAAAAGACGCACCGCTTGGGGAACAGCGCATCTACGATCCGGTCACGCAGGTTCATGGCACTTCACCCGCCTGTAGAAAAGCGCACAGACCGGTATAACGTTTGGAGCGGCGGTCGTTTTGTACCATTTGCTCCACCGTCTCTTTTCGCCCGACCAGTACGGTAATTTCTTTGGCACGGGTGACGGCGGTGTAGAGCAGGTTGCGGTAAAAGAGCATCGGCGCGCCCGAAAATAGCGGCAGCACTACCGCCTTGAACTCGCTGCCCTGGCTTTTATGTACCGTCACCGCATAAGCAAGCTCCAGTTCCTCGATATGGTCGGGGCTGTATTCCGCAATGCGGTCGTCATAGCGCACCCGCAGCGCACCGGTGCGCCGATCCACCCGTTCAAGCTGACCTACGTCGCCGTTAAACACACCTGCTCCCTGTTCGCCGTTGTCGCGCTGCCACGCAAGGTCATAATTGTTCTTGATCTGCATGACCTTATCACCCTCACGCAGCACGCCAAATGCTGCGGGGCGCTCGGCTTTGCCATGGTCGGCGGGATTGAGTACGTCCTGCAAGAGTTTGTTGAACGCATTGGAACCCAGTTCACCTTTTCGCCCTGGAGTGAGGACCTGCATGTCCCACAGCGGGGAGTAGCCGTAGGCGGCGGGCAGGCGCTCATGCATCAGTTCCACCACGGTCGCGCTCACCTGTGCGGCAGTGTAGCGCGGCATGAAAAAGAAATCACCGTCGTGCCGCGTCATTTCCGGCATCTGCCCGCGTACAATGCGGTGTGCATTGGTCACAATCAGGCTCTTTGCCGCCTGGCGAAAAATCTCGTCAAGGACAACGGTAGGTACTTTGCCGGAGTCGATCATGTCGCGCAAGGCATTTCCCGCGCCCACCGGCGGCAGCTGGTCGGCGTCGCCTACCATCACCAGCCGGCAGCTCAGTTTCAGTGCACAGAGGAGGGATTCGAGCAACATCACATCCACCATGGAGAGTTCGTCCACGATGACCGCATCGCAATCAAGCGGATTTTTTTCGTTGCGCATAAAGCGGGCGGTGTCGTCGTTCTCAAACGACATTTCAAGCAGGCGATGAATGGTTTTGGCTTCCCGTTGAGAAACGTCCGCCATCCGTTTTGCCGCCCGCCCGGTGGGGGCGGCCAGCGCCACTTTCAGTCCCATGCCCTCATAGATATGAATGATGGCGTTAAGGGTGGTGGTCTTGCCGGTGCCGGGGCCTCCGGTGAGAATCATAACATTATGGCGATAGGCTGTTTCGATGGCTTCCCGCTGTTTTTTTGCATAGGCGATGCCCAGCCGTGTTTCCACCTCGTGGATGCGGGTTTCGCAGTCGCCCATTTCCGGCAGCTTGATGCTGTGCATGAGCAGCAGCCGTCCGGCAATGTAGGTTTCCGCACGGTGTGATTCGGGAAGAAACAGCACGCGCCGCCCGTTAATCTCTTCATCCACAGCTTCCTCGGCATTGACCATATCTTCAATGGAAGCTGCTGCGGTTTCCACGGTGACCCCCAGCAAAGTTTGCGCGAGGTGTGCCAGTTTTTCAAGTGGAATGTAGGTGTGTCCGCCGGCATAGAGGTTATGCCGCAGGATGTGCGCAATACCCGCATGGATGCGAAACGCATCGCCCTTGTCCACGCCCATTTGCATGGCGATATCATCCGCCCGCTCGAAACCGATATACAGACCGGATTCGCAGAGGACATAAGGATTGCGCTTCACGATTTCCACAGCGTTTGCGCCGAAGCGTTTCCAGACGCGGATTGACTGCGCCGCCGTGACGCCATATTGCTGCAAAAATAACATACAGGTGCGCACGCCGAATTGGCTTTTATAGGCATCGCTCATCTCAAGTGCTTTTTTTTCGGAAATGCCCTTGACTTGTGTCAGACGTTCGGGCGTGTTTTCCAGGATATCCAGCGTTTCCACCCCGAACACGTCCACCATTCGTTTGGCAATGGCGGGGCCGATCCCCCGAACGGCGCCGGAAGAGAGGTAGCGCAGCATGGCGGCGGAGGTTGCGGGCATTTCCCGTTCAAAGCTTTCCGCTTTGAACTGCTTGCCATAGGAAGGGTGCTTGCCCCACTCGCCTTTTACGGTCAGTGTTTCGCCCTCGGCAACTTCAAATACATGCCCCACCACGGTGCAGAGCGTTTCGCCGCAGGCCATCTCAAAGACTGTCCAGCCATTTTCTCTGTTGCGGAACACCACCGATTCGACGGTGCCGCGCAATGTTTCCTGTTCTCCCATGCCGCTCCCTGCTTCTGTGTCCGGTGCGGCAGCGCCGCGCCTTTTGCACGATTTATACTGCAATAGTATACACCCGCGGCAGTTGGATGTAAAACGAAAGTTGCGTTTGTGCCGGAGTGGAGCGGCATTTACACACGCCAAAACGCCGTTGCCCCTGCGGCGGCAAACCGCAAGGGAACGGCGTCAAAACGTTTTGTCGTTATTTTGTAGATTTGATAGTGACCAGCGGGTCGACCGGCTGGCCGTTTTGCATCATTTCAAAATGCAGATGCGGAACCAGAGAAATTTCACTCTGCGCCGACTGTCCTACCGCGCCGATGACAGTACCGGCCTGCACTTTCTGTCCTTTTTTTACCGCGACCTGATCGCTCAGGTTGGCATAAATGGATTGCAGCCCGCCGCTGTGCTGAATGATAACTTCCTGACCCAGCATACTGTCCACCTTGACATCCAGGACGGTACCGTCCGCACAGGCCTTGACCGGTGCGCCCTCGTCCGCGGCGATGTCCACACAATCGCTCACGCGCCAATCGTCCATCGTTTTATCATAAATGGGCGTGGTGGGGCTGTATGCAGTGATGATGTCCCCGGTGACAGGCATCGTGTAATAGGTGGGTGCGGCGGCTGGAGCGCTGGACGCGGGAGCCGAAGATGCCGCCTGCGATGATGCAGGGGCGGACGATGTTTCGCTCGATGAGGAGGAGCGGCTTCCTGTTACGCCGCTGACTGTATTAGCAGTTTGCTCGGCACCATCCCATCCGGCGGCATTGTTGGAGTCGGCGGATGAGACCGAAGCGGTATCGGACGAGGACGCTACGCCGGCGCCCAGGTTTTTGAATGTTCCGTTGGCGGCGATATATGCGGCGGAACCGATCGCCACAAGGCAGAGAGCAAGGGCTATGTAGAAGCCCTTACCGCTCATAAACTGGGAAAAGCGCGAATGTCCCATTTTAAATTTACTCATTTTTTGCACCTCCGGTAGTATTCTGACCGAAAATGCAAGCGCTTATGCAAAAAGGAGATGGTTTTCTTGCGATGCTGAAAAGGGAGATCACTTGTTCGAATGCAGAAACTGTCGTATTTTGTTTTTCCGCAAAGCGCACAGATCGCACACCGGTACCGGGTTACCGCTGTCATAGGCGGCACAGGCCTGTTGATAATAAGCAAGCTTGTCCCCGATAAGTTCCCGATTTTTTTGATATGCCATAATTTTGGCAAGCACATGGTTTTCCTGTCGCTTCAGCACCGACAGGCGGTTGTGCAGCATCGTACCCTCATCTTCCTGTCCGGACATAAATGCACGGATTTCCTTGATGGACATGCCGGTCTCTTTCAAGCAGCGGATGAGCAGCAGGTTCTCAAGGTCGCTGTCCGTGAAAATACGGTTACCTGTGGCGTCGCGCCCCACACGGGGCAGCAATCCCTCTTTTTCATAATAACGCAGCGTGTGCGCTGACAGTCCGGTGATGGCCGCCGCTTGTGAAATGCCCAATGCCATGTGAATGCCCTCCATACTCCAAAAATGATTTATCTGTAGTATACCACATCTCGTAAAAAGCCCTTGACTTCGAGCGAGCTTTAAGCGCTATACTGTAGATAGATCGAAAGCAACCGTTGCCGCTTATTTGGTACAGGGCGGCAGGCTGATGGAAAAGGAGCAGCAGTATGCGCGTTATTTTAATCAACGGCAGCCCCCGCGTGTCGGGAAACACCAGTCTGGCACTGGATACGATGGCAGGTGAATTAAAAAAGGAAGAAATCGAAACGGAGATCGTCCATGTGGGCGGGCAGCTGATTCATGGATGTATCGCTTGCGGATATTGCGAAACCTCCAAGGATCATCGTTGTGTGTTCAAAGACGACCCCGTGAACGAAACGGCGGAGAAGATGCGGCAAGCGGATGGGTTCATCCTCGGCGCACCAACGTATTATGCGGGTATCGCAGGCACAATGAAAAGTTTTCTTGACCGTGTATTCTATACCAGTTCCTCATATTTCAGTTATAAAGTGGCGTCTGCCGTCGCGGTGGTGCGCCGGACCGGCGGGTTGGACACGCTGCACCAGTTGCAAAACTATCTCGCACTGGGTGAAACAGTGACACCGTCCTCCCAATACTGGATGGTCGGCTATGGAACCGATAAAGGCGAACTGGCGCAGGATGGTGAGGGAATGCAGACCATCCGTAAACACGCGCGTGCGTTTGCGTGGCTGCTGAAAGTCATCGACTCAGGCAAACAGTCTATCCCGCTGCCGCAGGAAGAAGACCGGGTCATCACTAATTTTATCCGCTGATATTTCGGTTACCACGCACAGGGCGTGATGTTGATGCCGGTGTAGTAATATTTGACGATATCCTGCCAGGTCTTGCCCTGCTTGGCCAGCGCGTATGCGCCATATTGTGAAAGTCCAACACCGTGCCCGTCGCCGAGTACCGTAAAGAGGAATGTTCCGTCTGCAAACTGAACGTCAAAATGCGTGGAGCGTAAGCCAAACAGCGATTGGATGCTTGTACCGCTCACAGATTTCCCACCGACGCAGACAGACAGTACGCCGCCTGCGTCGCTGCGGGAAGTGATATTGATCCACCCGGAGGGATCGGGACCCCAAGCCGTGCCGGCATAATCCGACACGGCTGCTTTTTGAAATGCAGCCTGTGAAACGCGCACAGTGCTCTTGTAGTCCGGGGCGGCGCTGTCCCACGTGCTGTTTACCCCTACCAGATAAGGTACGCTGTCGCCCCAAACACTTTGGCAACTCTCGGTCTTGCCTGCGGAACAGGAGAAATACATGGCGTTGATGAGCCGCCCGTTTTGGGTGAGCGCCAGACCGTGCACTGCTTGTACTGCCTGTGTGATCTTTTCCCATTGCCAGTCAAAATCACTGCCGAACCGGCGGCGCGCTTTTTCTTCCGAATTATATGCTTGATAATGTGATGCGTCGTCGGACACATCGGCTCCGCCAATGGAAGCGGCCGCCTGCGGATGCGCCTGATGATAGGCACGCTGCCCCGCGGCATAAGTAAAAGCGGCTGCCGCTTGTGCTTTGAGTGCTTCAATGGGATATTCCGCCGGCATTTCCGCTGCTACTACGCCACGGATGTACGCGTCTGCCGAAAGGATTTCCACGGTTTTTGTCTTTGTGTGGTAGACTTTAAAGGGGGCGGCTGGTTCCACGGTGGCTGCCTGAACCGGCTGTGCGGTTTGGACTGGAAGAACTGCAGATGCAGTATTGTCCGGCGCATGTTGCACGTTTGTGCTTAATGCAAGCGCAGCAAAGGGAATTATCAGCAATACAATTGTAAATGTTGCAATGGGAAGGATATAGTCTTTCATTTTTCGCTCCTGTCCTCTTGACGTGGATACGGCTTTTGCGGTAAAATAGACTTATCCGTATAAAACAATACAGGCGTTGAGCAGCTTACACCGTCGGCATGCGCACGCCTACACAAAGGAGTGCAGAACAATGCAGGAAACGAATTCGCAGCACCAGGCTGAACCGAAACACGGTATTCCTGAAGATGCTCTTAAAAGATTATGTGACGAATTTCGCAAATATAACCGCATTGCCCCGGAATTGTTCGACACATACCATGTGAAACGCGGTCTGCGCAACGAAGACGGAACCGGTGTGCTTGCAGGATTGACACTGATCTGCAACGTGCATGGTTATATCATTGATGACAACGAAAAACTGCCGGTGGAAGGCGATCTGATTTATCGCGGCATCAGCATTCGCGATTTGGTGGCGGGCTGCGAGGCGGAAAACCGTTTCGGGTTTGAGGAAGTCATCTGGTTGTTGTTGTTTGGGCGGATGCCGGATGCCGCCACGCTCAACAGTTTTACCAAGATTTTGGCGGGGTGCCGCGAACTGCCGACATATTTCACAGAAGACGTGTTGATGAAAGCACCGTCAGCAAACATCATGAATCAGATGGGGCAGGCCGTGCTGGCACTGTATGCTTATGACAAAAACCCAGATGAGAACTCCATTGAGAATATGCTGCGGCAGTCTATTTGGCTGATTGCGCGGATGCCGACCATCATGGTCAATGCCTATCAGGTCAAGCGCCGTCACTTCGATCATGAGAGTTTGTTCTTCCACCCGTTGGAACCGGGGCATTCCACAGCGGAGAGCATCCTTGCCACTATGCGCCCTGACAAGCAATTTACCGACCAGGAAGCCAAATTGCTTGATATCTGCTTGATGCTTCATGCGGAGCATGGCGGCGGCAACAATTCCAGTTTTGCCTGTCGGGTACTTTCTTCTACAGGGTCAGATACCTATGCTGCGATCTCCGGTGCCCTCGGTAGTTTGAAAGGCCCGCGCCATGGCGGGGCAAACGCCAAGGTCATGCAGATGATGGAGTTCATCAAAAAAGGCGTGAAAAACTGGAACGACGACGACGAGATTGCATCGTTCCTCGCCAAAATATTGCGAAAAGAAGCGGGTGACGGCGCGGGTTTGATTTACGGCATGGGTCATGCCGTTTATACCCTTTCCGATCCGCGGGCGGTCATCCTCAAAAAATATGCCAGAGCGCTGGCAGATCAAACGGAACATGCCGAGGAGTTCCATTTGCTGGAGTCGGTAGAGCGCCTTTCCCCTGCGGTTTTCGCACAGGTTAAGGGCAGCAGCAAAGACATTTGTGCCAACGTGGATCTGTATTCCGGTACAGTCTATAAGGTGCTGGGTCTGCCGCCTGAACTATATACGCCGCTGTTCGCCGTGGCGCGCATCGCGGGCTGGTGCGCACACCGTATTGAGGAAATGACTACCGGTAACCGCATCATGCGTCCGGCGTACAAATCCGTTTCTAACACGCAGCCGTATGTTCCTCTGGCAGAACGGACATTCCCCTTGTAAATCGACTTTGGACGGCTTATACTTAGAAAGACTTATAGACCGCTGGGGCCTTTGGGTTGCGGCGGTATCTTTTTGCTGTGGGAAATGACTTTTGGAGGGATTAGTCGTGCGAAATAGACTGCCTGCGCTCTTTTTTATCTTTTTTGTGGTTGGTCTTTGTGTTGCGATTGCGCTGCGGGTTACGCTGGTGCGTTCATTCACCGACCCGGTTACCGGTTTCTATATAGGAAAGTATGCAACGCTTACACCCATATTGACGATTGTGACAATCGTGTGCGCGTTGATTTTGCTGGTGCCGCTTTTCTTTCCGGAAAAGGTTTTATCCCCAGCGCCCCTTTCGGATAAAAATGCCCCGTTAGGCACATTGGCTGCATTGAGTGCACTGGCTCTGCTGGTTCTGGGTCTGTCGTTGTTTTTCTCTCTGGTGACCACCAGCACGAGCGGCGGATTGTTCCTGGACGCATTGTTTACACTTGCGGCGGCTGTCTATTTTGGGTTGCAGGCCAAGGCATTCTTTACGGTTGTCCGCACACCCAATGCGTGGGTCGCGTTGCTGCCCGTGCTGTGGGCTACGGTTCACCTCATCGTATCGTGGATGCGTTTTACCACAGTGGTCAACATATCGGCTAATTTGTTCGACCTGTTGAAGATGGTGGCGTTTATGCTGTTCTTTTATTATCATGCACGGCTGTTCGGAGGCGTGTCCAATGGCCGTGAGCACCGCGGACTGCTGTCTTTTGGTCTGCTCGCGACGTTTTTCGGTCTGCTTTCCGCCGTGCCGCCGCTTTGGGTGCGGCTGACCGGCGGACGGGTGGGAGCGTTTCAGCTTCCAGACGCTATTGCCACGCTGGTGCTGTCCGTCTATATTTTGGTACTGCTGGTTCAGTTGTTCCTGCGCCGCCCGACAGAAAAACCGGAAAAGGTGCGGCCAGCCGTATGAAGCGGAAGCGGGATTGCAGACCACGGAACTTTATGATACAATAGATTGAGCGCTGGATGCGATGTGTTTTCACCAGTCCGGTGAAAACATACTCTATATAGTATAGCTTCATTTAAGGGCCGTACACTATGACGCATATAACGTCTTGTTAACGCAAACGCATATGGACACTATAGAGCCTCAGATTGGTGATTTTACTGTTTATGGGCGAATTGCTTTTTGGATTCTATCGGGACAGTGGCTTTTTTTGAATGGTTTGCTATACTGCAAAGAGAAGAAATGCATAGAACGGGGAAAGTATCCGCCGTGTTTTCGGGCAGAGAAAAGGCGTCGTCGGCTGTGAGCGCTTTACGGAAACCGGTGGGGAAGTGCCCCCGTGAGCAGGCAGCGGGAACAGGCAGTGTATGCACCGCCTCGGTATCGCTGCACGGTTAGGCACCGTTATTGCCTTTTAAGTGAGAAATCGAAGTGGAACCGCGGCGAAAGCCGCCTTCGGAAAAGACGGAGGCGGCTGGGACACGCGGCTTTTTATTGGGTAATGTTATGCCGCGGAGTCGGTCGTACAGTCGTCGAAATTGTTTTGGGTATTTAAACGGCAGCGATTGATAGGTGGGGGGAGAGCAACTGTGTTTCGCGGTATTCGTGAGGACCTGCGCTCCATTAGAAAGCGCGATCCCGCCGCACGCTCGGATGTGGAGGTCTTTTTCCTTTATTCCGGGTTTCATGCGGTGTTGTATTATCGGATTTCCCATTGGTTCTATCGGCATGGATGCTTTGGGTTCGCAAGGTGGATTTCGCAGCTGGGGCGTTTTTTTACCGGTATTGAAATTCACCCGGGCGCAACCATCGGCAAGGGGCTGTTTATCGACCATGGGATGGGCGTGGTCATTGGGGAGACGGCTGAAATCGGTGACTTTTGCACACTTTATCAGGGAGTGACGCTCGGCGGCACCGGAAAAGATAAGGGCAAACGGCATCCCACGCTTGGCAGGCATGTCATGGTCGGGTCGGGCGCAAAGGTACTTGGTCCGGTCACGCTTGGAGATCACTGCAAAGTGGGCGCCAATGCATTGGTACTCATTGACGTGCCGCCGCATTCCACAGCAGTCGGTGTGCCCGCGCACGTGGTGCGCATCGGTGGCCGGCGGGTGGAGGATGACAGTAACGAATTGGATCAAATTCATATGCCGGACCCTGTTTCACAGGAATTGTGTCAGCTGCATATGCAGATCCACTTATTGCAAAAAAAGCTTGAGCACCAAAGGGGAAAGGGCGACCATGAAAATCTATAATACCCTCACACGTGAAAAAGAAGAGTTTATCCCGATTAAACCGGCGGAGGCGCGCGTTTATGCCTGCGGCCCTACCGTTTATAACTATATTCACATTGGCAATGCACGCCCGATGGTGATTTTTGATATTCTGCGGCGGTATTTGGAATATCGGGGATATCATGTGTTTTTCGCGCAAAATTTTACCGATGTGGACGATAAAATGATCCGGCGTGCCAATGAAGAGGGCACCACGGTTGCCGAGGTTGCAGAGAAATACATCGCCGCGTATCGGGAAGACGCGAAGGGACTGCATGTGCAGGAAGCCACGTTTCACCCCCGCGCCACTGAAAACATCCCGGATATCATTGCACTGATTCAGTCTTTGGAGAAAAAGGGGTATGCATACGCCTCTGAGGGGGATGTGTATTTTCGCGCCCATGCATTTAAAGAATATGGCAAGCTGTCGCATCAGCCGCTGGAGGATTTGGAGGCGGGCGCGCGTGTCGATGTGAGCGAGCGCAAAGAGAATCCGGTGGATTTTGCCCTCTGGAAAGCAGCCAAACCGGGTGAGCCGAGTTGGGAGTCGCCTTGGGGCAAAGGAAGGCCGGGCTGGCATATTGAGTGCTCCGCCATGGCACGGCATTTCTTGGGCGAGACCATCGACATTCATGGCGGCGGGCAGGACTTAATCTTTCCGCACCACGAGAACGAGATTGCCCAAAGCGAGTGCGCCAACGACGTGCCGTTTGCACATTATTGGATGCACAACGGATATATCAATATTGACAACCGCAAAATGTCGAAATCGCTGGGGAACTTTTTCACTGTGCGTGACGTGGCAAAGCTGTATGGCTATGAACCTATCCGTTTTCTAATGTTGTCTGCACAGTACCGCACGCCCATCAATTACAGCGATGCGGTCATGGAACAGTCCGTTGCGGCGCTTGACCGACTATACCACTGCAAAGACGCGTTAAAAGACGCATTGCAAGACACTGCGGCCGGTTTGGCGGAGACACATGAGGCGGATACCCAGGCATTGGCTGCGTGGAAGGATAAATTCGACGCCGCGATGGACGACGATCTTAATACTGCCGACGCCTTGTCAGTGCTGTTTGAGCTTGTCAAAGAAATTAACACCAGGCTTGCCGGCGGTCAGGCGACTGTGGGATGGTTGCAAGGGGCATCTGCGCTGTTCGGTACATTCTGCGAGGTGCTGGGTCTGCTCTATGAGCGTAAGGAACAGACGATCGACTCCGATGTGGAAGCGCTGATCGAGCAGCGGCAGCAGGCACGAAAGGCAAAAGATTTCAAGACTGCCGATTCCATCCGTGATGAACTGAGCGCACGCGGTATCGAGCTGAAGGATACACCGCAAGGCGTTAAATGGGCGTATAAAAAGAGCGAATAAATGGTCGTGCGGCTTTAGGCAGACAGGGGAAAGACACGGAAGCGTCGGTATCCCCCAGACGGCTTTGCCGGGGGGGCGGCACACAGGGGGTGGATAAATGACCCTGCAACAGTTAAAATATGCGATTGAAATTGCACATTGCGGGTCTATCAACGAGGCCGCCAAGCACCTGTTTATTACGCAGCCCAGTCTGTCCAATGCCATCAAGGAGTTGGAGACCGAGCTTGGCGTGACCATTTTCATCCGCACCAACCGCGGCATTGTCCTTTCACCGGAAGGCGCGGAATTTTTGGGATATGCACGGCAGGTCACCGAGCAGATGAGCCTGCTTGAAGAACGCTACTTGGAAAATAAACCGGCCAGACGGCAGTTTTCCGTCTCCACGCAGCATTATGCCTTTGCGGTAAGCGCTTTTGTGGCATTGATACGACATCAGGGGTTGACCACCTACGACTGCACCCTAAGTGAAACGCGCACATATGAGATCATTGAGGACGTCAAAAATCTGCGGAGTGAATTAGGTATCCTGTATATCAACTCGTTTAATGCCAAGGTGCTGCACAAATTGTTCAATGAAAGCAACTTGGCGTTTCATCCGCTTTTTGAGGCCGTTCCGCATGTGTTTTTGAGCGCGCAGAACGCGCTGGCAAAAAAGCCGTTCGTTACGCTGGAAGACTTGGAAAAGCTGCCCTGTCTTTCTTTTGAGCAAGGGGAATATAATTCGTTCCATTTTTCAGAGGAGATTCTCAGCACACTTTCCCACCGGCAGAACATCCGTGTCAATGACCGCGCTACCCTTTTTAATTGTTTAATCGGGCTGGACGGATATACGATATCCACCGGTATTTTAAGCGCGGAACTGAACGGCACTGAAATTGTGGCGGTGCCGCTGCGTGTGAAAGAACATATGACTGTGGGCTGGATTGCACACCGGAAATTGGCTTTGAGCCACCTGGCATCATGCTATCTGGAGGAAATGGAAGCCATTCTTTCAAACGAGCGCCTGCCGCAATGACAGGCGCTCGTTTTTTGTGATGATAAAATGAATATGAACAGCTGCAGTCCATTGTGGGCTGCAGCTGTTCATATTGTATTGGAAAAATAGGACGCGCTTTCCCAATAGTTTCGTTCTACTGATTGGTCCGCGCACCTTAAATGGCTGAATATAGTTGTTTTAAGGCTTGTCCCAGCGTTTGTTGGGTGAAAAAACAGGCACACTTGCAATCCAGAATCCCAGAAAAACACCTTCAATGCTGTGCGACAGTACCCAGAGCCGCCCGAGTGGATCGACCACCGTGAACAGCCGCACCAGAAGCATAGCTGTGCAGACAAACAGAAGCACGAGCGCGCCGGGCGTCCACCATTGCATTTTTGGTGCAAAACGTTTGCGCAGGTTAAATTTTTCGAAAAAGATGTGGAAAATCAAGCCTGTACCGGCTGTGAAACCCAGCAGCAAAATGATACCCTGCATAGATGGTCGCTCCCCTTTCTCTCAGTCTGTCTGCACCATCAACCGGTGATTATTATTGATTGCGGGCATGAGACCGCTGTTCTGTTTGTCTCATGTTAGCATAATCCATACGAATTTGCAATGTGGCCCGGACATTATGTAGCCGCCATATGGCGGCATTGCTGTGTAAGGATTCAATATGTGGAAGGGTTCAGTTCATCGTCTGCAACGATGGCAGCAGTAGAGCACTTTGCAGCACAACCACCTGGGGTGCGTAAACACCGGCCAGAAGCAGTCCCGTCTTACCTGCGGGAAAAAGCGTACGCCATTACAGCCTTGGTCTGTGCAGGCGCGGCATTCTGGGACAAACGGCGGTTTGGAGCAGCAGCAGTCGAGATTCGGCATAAAATCAGCTCCCGTTCATTGTCTTGGAAAATACGGTTCGGTGCATTTGCACCTGCTACATTCTATGCAGATTTGGACAGGGTGCTACCGGGTGTTGTCCCATTCTGCGCCATTGCCGAATAGACTGGAATATAGGGCGTGCGATTGATGCCCGTTTCCGTACGTGGTGCCGTGACCGCACGGAAAAATGAACGGCAGGATGCATAACACGTGGGAATTAGGGCAAAATAAGGACAGAAGTTTAAAAGAATGAAATCGGAGCGTGGCAGCTGTGACAGTACACAGAGGTGACATTTATTACGCGGATCTAAGTCCTGTTGTAGGTTCTGAGCAGGGTGGTATCCGCCCGGTTTTAATTGTGCAGAATGATGTGGGAAACAAATACAGCCCAACAGTGATCGCGGCTGCGATCACCAGCCAGACTGGTAAGGCGAAGCTTCCCACGCACATCGACCTCCATGCGGAATCGTGCGGGCTTTCTAAGGACTCGGTCGTCCTTCTTGAACAGATTCGCACGTTGGACAAACGGCGGTTAAAAGAGCATATGGGAACGCTTGATTCGCCCGCCATGCGGCGCATCAATCAGGCTCTCTCCATCAGTTTTGGCCTTGGCGGCCCGCGCGGGAATGCAAAGATTACATAAAAGCGCCCGCGGGATGGAGTCAGTTCGCCCGTGACACAGGTCTGTGACGGGGTGGATGTTCAAACACATTTGATTTTTCCGCTGTTCCAGCGGAATTTTTTTTGTACATTTGTCTGCCGAAGCATACGCATATTGACCGGTCTGCGCGGAAAAATAAAATAAGGCCTATAATCTGAAAGGGGAGAGGATATTGACTGACAGAGAATTGCAGGCGATGGATAGCCATCTGGCTGATGAGCAGGTTTTGATAAAAAAGTATGCGTCTCTTTCAATCGTTTGTACGGACCCGCAGCTTAAAGCAAAATTTGAGCAGGTGTCTGCAAGGCATCAAGACCATTTTAACCGTCTATTGAACCACCTTGTGTAAGGAGGGCGAACCATGCCGTTTGGAAATAACACCAAAAATCAATGGGGAGATAAAGAAATCCTCGCGGATGCCGTGATGACACAAAAAGAGATGGCATTCAGGTACAATGTTTCCGCCAGTGAAAGCATTACGCCCAATCTGCACAACGAATTTCTTGAATTGCTCAAAGACGAGCAGGAGATTCTGTCTGAACTATACACCGAGATGCAAAAACGCGGGTGGTATCCCATGCAGATGGTAGACGCGGCGCAGGTCACCAGCGTGCGTCAAAAATATCAGCAGCCAATGGCATGACACGCCGACACCGGGGCGCTTTCTCCGGCTTGCAAAGCGGAAAAACGCCCCGGCGTCGGTGTCTGACCGGTCAGCGGCTTGTACCCAATCTTTTTTCTTGGATAATGGTCTGTTAAAACAGCTCCAGCAGCTCTTCCGGTCGAGCTAATAGCCGTTTCGCGCCGTTTTCAAGCAATTCGTCGCGGTCACGGAAGCCCCATAAAACGCCGACTCCAGTCATTTTTGCCGCCTCGGCAGTTTTCATATCCACGCCGGAGTCACCCAGAAACAGGCATTCCTCCGGTTGAACGCCCAGCATGGTTGCGGCTTCCAGTGCGGCCGCGGGGTCCGGTTTGCGCGGTACATCCGGACGGTTTCCAAAAACGGGATGGAATCGGTCTCCAAATAATGTGGTGACGATTTTTTTGGCAAACACATCCGGCTTGTTGGAGACAACGGCCAGCTTGACACCTTTTTCATGTAAACTATCAAGTAAAGGAACAATGCCCTCGTATGGCGCGGTGTGGTCTAACCGATGCACTTCATAGTACGTGTCAAAAATTGCTCGTGTGCGGTTTAGAATTTCCGGTGTACAGGCGTCTTGCGGCAGGACACGTTCGATCAGTTTGGGGATGCCGTTGCCCACGAAATACCGATAGCGTTCGATCTCATGTGTGGGGTAGCCCTGCGCAGCCAACGCGTGGTTGGATGCTTCGGCGAGGTCCCGCAATGAATCCGCCAAAGTACCGTCTAAATCAAAAATACAGGCCAAATACATGGGTAGAACCTCCTGATGCACTAAAATGGTGCAATCTGTTAAGATGTAGTAATCGAAAAGCCAGAAAACCAGCGATAAACTTTGGAAAATGGCTGCATAATGACTTTATTATACCGCGTTTTTTCTGAAAAAGAAATCTGATGCCGCTGTTTTGCTTGAAAAATGTGCGCGAGGGAATGGTTGGTTGATGGTCTGCCATCCGGATGGTTTTCCAAACTATGGACGTGTATGGGCAGAATGAATAGAGGCGCGCATGTTGGCTAAACAGGCAAAAACACAGTGAATGTTTGGCAGATTGCACAAAAAGACCATGGTAATCCACCGTTTTGCTCTTGCAAATCGGAATGTTTCACTTGACAATTTTTGAAAAATGCCGTATGATAGAAAAGGTTTCGACAAACGTTACGTTTGTAACGGGAGCGGAATAAAATCAGTTGGGAATCGTGTTGCCGGACGAATTATCGATTGTATGTTGTTGTTTGTCTGGTTTTACACGGCACCTGTTGTTGCAGCTAATATAATGTGCAAAAGGTATGTGTTTCTTTTTATATCTTTTTGTGCATGTGCATATAATTGTATTGGGCGGCGAATGGTTCCCGCCATAAGGATTGTGGCAAATCAATTTCACGCAATCATGCATTTTCACTTGATGATCAAACCAATGTTCAACTAGCTGTTTCCAAAGAAAACACCGATTCTGAAGAAATTGTTATTTCAAGGAGATCGTCAGCATCTTTGTTGTTGCTGTGCGTGTTCGTCTTTCTTCAAAAAGCGTGTGATTCTATGCCTGTATCTTTTGGGTGCTCTTTATGTCGGCATGGCCGATGTGTTTTGCGCACAGATTAAAATGATAAATAACGCGTTGCAGAAGATCAGGAAACAGCTTTGTTAGTCCGTCGCAGATATTTAGTGGTCAAATGCCCCAGTAGCTCAACGGAAGAGCGTTGGTTTTTTCAAAGGTGTCGGTTCAAATCCGTCCTTGGGCAAATTCTATATTTCCAAAGCGAGGTAAAATGCATGTACCAGGACAAAAAACTTATCTGCAAAGAGTGCGGCGAGGAATTTATTTTCACAGCCGGCGAACAGGAATTTTATGCTGAGAAAGGGTTCGTCAACGAGCCCCAGAGATGCAAATCCTGCCGCGATGCTCGTAAGAACGCGGGTAAGCCCCAGCGTGAAATGTTTACTGCTGTTTGCGCATCATGCGGCAAAGAGTGCAAAGTTCCTTTCCAGCCCAAAGAAGATCGGCCCGTCTATTGCAGTGAGTGCTTCGCTAAAATCAAGGAGCAACGCTAATTCCGACACTTTTGTTTGAACTGATTTTGAACCCCGGATTTTTCCGGGGTTTCTTTTGTTTTTTTACAGCGAGTGAAATGGATGCCGGTTTGAATAGAAGCAGACTATTGCAAACCGTACATTTTTGGGGTATAATAAAAGCATTAGGATAGGGTATTGTCTTTGCATGATGTTGCAAAGTAGTCAAGGAGGTTTCTTGAATGGCACAGGTAACAAAACAAACGTTGATCGGCGAAGTGCTTGATCTTGACATGGGGACAGCAGAATTTTTCGTCAGCATGGGAATGCATTGCTTGGGTTGCCCGGCATCCCGCGGCGAGAGCATTGAAGAAGCCTGTATGGTGCATGGCACCGATAGCGAAGAACTGGTTGGAAAAATCAACGAATATCTTGCTACCAGCGCTGCCAATTGATGCTGCGTAGGCACACAAAATGCCATCCGGTGTGCCGGATGGCATTTATTTTTTGGTTAGAGAGTGTTGCGGGCGGGATTGTGCTGCCAAGGAGACTTTTATGAATGCATTGCCGCCGTTAAGCGCACGCCTCCAACTGGCAGCATCGTTTGTTCGGCCAGGTGCGACGGTGGCTGATGTTGGTACTGATCACGCTTATCTGCCGGTGTGGCTGGTTTGTTCAGGCCACAATCCGTCCGCCTTGGCGAGTGATGTGCACTCAGGACCGCTTGCGCGCGCCGCGCGGACTGTGGCACAGTATGGTGTGGCGGAAAACATGGCTTTGTTACAGACTGATGGACTGGCGGGTGTGCAGGCGCAAGATATCATTATTGCCGGCATGGGCGGTGATCTGATTGTTACGATCCTGTCGGGAAGTGATTGGGTGCGTCAGCCGGATGTGCGGCTGATCTTGCAGCCAATGACCGCACAGGAGGTTTTGCACGCCTATTTGTGCCGGGAAGGGTTCGTGATTGAGCGTGAGGACGCGGCGGTGGAGGGCAGCAAACATTATCTGGTTATGAACGCGCGATTTGGCGGTGTGCCGTTTGAACCGGATGATTTCTTTTGTATCGCTGGCCGCCTTCTTGAAACAGGCGGCCCGGCCGCATCTGCCTATTTGCTCTGGCAGGCGAGCCGCTTGCGCAAAAAAGCCGCCGGACTGGCGTGTTCTGCCACCTGTGCCGCCCAGGCAGAACAATGGGCTTCTCTTGCGAGCCGTTTGGAGCAGGCGGCAGTGGAAGCGGTCTGCACTTAGGCTACGGGTATTGCGGTGGAGGAAAACGCGGATGACAACGGTAGAAAATGTTTTTTCCCTGTTACGGAACTGGGCGCCTTTACATTTGGCTGAAAAATGGGACAATGTCGGCCTGCTTGCGGGCGACGGCAGTTTATCGGTGCAAAAGGCGTTGGTGGCGTTGGATATCACCTCCGAAGTTTGCGAGGAAGCCGTATCTGTCGGCGCGCAGCTGATTATCAGCCACCATCCCGTTATTTTTCATCCGATTTCAAATTTGCACGCGGATGGAATTTCCGCACCGGTATGGCAGCTGGCACGGCACGGATTGTCCGCTATCTGTATGCATACCAATCTCGATATCGCCGAGGGCGGCGTGAATGACGTGCTTGTGCAGGTGCTGGGCTTGGAGCGAACCGCCATCTTACAGCCGCTTGGCGCATTTTCTTTTCAAAAAATACGCGTTTATGTGCCGGAGACCCACGCCGCGCGCGTGCGGGAGTCTATGGCAAAAGCGGGTGCGGGACGGTATGACGGCTATGACAGCTGTGCGTTTGAAACGCATGGTACCGGTTATTTCCGGCCTCTTGCAGGCGCAAACCCGTATATTGGGGTACAGGGGCGTCTGGAGGCAGCGGACGAGGTGTGCATTGAGGCAGTTTGTGACGCCCGTGATACTGCCGCGGTGGTGACGGCGATGAAAGCGGCGCACCCCTATGAAGTGCCTGCCTACGATCTGTTTGAGAATACCGCTCTGCAAAAACCTTACGGAATCGGACGTGTCGCACGCTTAGATGCACCGGTGGAGCCGGACGCTTTTGCACGTCATGTCCAAGCGCGTTTGCGGGCAGCGGGTGTGGCGTTCCACGATGCGGGGCGTCCCGTGCAAACCGTTGCCGTATGCAGCGGTGCGTGGGACGGCGAACTTACGGCTGTTGCGGCGGCATCCGGCGCGGATACGATTTTGACCGGTGAAATTAAACATTCGGATATGCTGGCGGCGGCGGCCGCTAAGTTGAATCTGGTGGCGGCGGGGCATTTTGCCACCGAGCAGCCGATTTGTCCGGTGCTTGCCCGGCGTTTGGGCGCGGCGTTTACGGATGTGACGTTTGCGGTGGCGGCCTCCGGGACAGAACCGGTCAGATTTATCAATTGATCTGTGAATAGACTGATTTGAGAACCCATATATACTGGGAGAAAGCAAGGGAAACAAACCATGGCGCTTGACGGTGCGTTTTTGTCTTTTATCGCTGCGGAGATTGGCGTGCTGGTTGGCGCGCGGGTCGATAAGGTGCAGCAACCGGAAAAGGATGAATTGAATCTCACATTCCGGCAAAAAGGCGGAGGGGCAAAATTGCTGCTTTCGTCAAGTGCTGATCACCCACGTGCGCATTTGACCGCGCAAAATAAAGAGAATCCAATGACCGCTCCGATGTTTTGCATGTTGCTGCGCAAACATTTGGGGGGCGCCAAACTGCATGCGGTTCGCCAACCAGGTTTGGAGCGCCAGCTGTATTTAGATTTTGACTGCCGGGACGATCTCGGCGACGAAGTGCAGAAAACCCTGTCCGTGGAAATCATGGGCCGGCACAGCAATATCATTTTCATTGGTCCGGACGGAAAGATCATTGACGCGATTAAGCATATTGATTTCACAATGTCGAGCAAGCGGCAGGTTCTGCCGGGACTGCCGTATACCCCACCGCCCGCGCAGGATAAAGTGGATTTGCTGATGCAGACACCGGTGGATGCGCTGCAACGGGTTCTGGGGCAGAGCGGTTCTCTTGAAAAAGCAATGCTCAAAGGGGTGCAGGGGGTATCTCCGCTGGTCTGCCGAGAACTTTGCGAGCAGGTTGCGGGGGATATGACTGTAGATATAAATACGTTGAGAGACACAGGGCGGGGTCGATTGCTCGCGGCATTTACCGCGTTGCAGGAGCGTTTGCGCAGCCACACGGGAGAACCCACGCTGTTGACCGACGTGCAGACTGGCCGTCCGCTGGAGTTCTCTTTTATGCGCATCATGCAGTATGGCGACCGCGCGCAAACACGGCGGATGGAGACGTTCTCCGCTTTGCTGGATGCGTTTTACACCGAGCGCGACCGGGTGCTGCGGGTGAGCCAGCGCGCGCATGACATGCTGCAGGTGGTGGAGCACGCCGCCCAGCGAATTGGCCGTAAGCTGGAGCGCCAGCGCACGGAGTTGGCGACAAGTGAAGACCGTGAAGCACTCAAGCAGCGCGGCGATTTGGTATCGGCAAACCTTTATCAGTTGAAAAAGGGTATGTCTGTCTGCTCACTTGCGGATTTTTACCATGATGACGCATTGGTTGAGATCGCGCTGGATGTTCGTCTGACACCCGCGCAGAATGCACAGAAGTTCTATAAAGCTTACCATAAAGCCGCCGCAGCCGAACGTTTCCTGACCGAGCAGATTGCCGAGGGAGAGGAAGAATTGCGGTATTTGGAGACTGTGTTGGACGAGATTTCCCGTGCGAGTGGGGAGAGCGAGCTGGCGGAAATCCGGGAAGAATTGATTGGGGGCGGCTATCTGCGCCGCCGTGGGAAGAAGCGGGAAAAGCTGCGGGAAAACGCGCCTCGCCACTTTGTTTCGGATGATGGTTTTGAAATCCTGATCGGTCGCAACAACAAGCAAAATGATCGCCTGACGCTGAAAACCGCCGCCAAAACCGACATGTGGTTTCATACCAAAAATATCCCCGGCGCACATGTCATTGTGCTGGCGGATGGGCGCGAGGTGCCGGAGCGCACGCTTACACAGGCGGCGGTGTTGGCGGCCACACACAGCAAAGCAAAAGATTCCGCACAGGTGCCGGTGGATTACGCGCCGGTGCGTCATGTGAAAAAACCAGTGGGTGCGAAGCCTGGCATGGTGATTTATGAAGGATATAATACCGCTTATGTGCAGCCCGATGAAGCCCTTGCCGCACGGCTGGAAGAGTAAGTGGCAAAGTAAGGGTGACGTAAATCAATTCCGATTACTTATAATTAAAGAAGGTGCCTTATGAGTAAGCCTTTATCTGAAATGTCATTGGAAGAGTTGTGGAAACTATTTCCGATTCAATTAACTGAACATCATGATTGTTGGAAAGAGTGGTACCAAACAGAAAAAGCCTATCTACTGTCCGTCCTGCCGGATAAAGTCAAAATTCATCACATCGGCAGTACGTCGATAAACGGCATATGGGCCAAACCAATCGTCGATATTTTGGTGGAAGCTAATTTGAATAATCATCACGCCCTTAAAAGCACGCTTGTGAAGAATGGCTATATATGCATGGCACAAGCTGAAACGCGAATTGACTTTAACAAGGGATATACGCCTAACGGATTTGCTGAAAAAGTGTTTCATCTGCATCTTAGAGAGCTTGGTGATAATGATGAATTGTATTTTAGAGATTATTTGAACGAGCATCAAAATACCGCGAAATCCTACGAGAAATTGAAACTTTCTCTTTGGAAAAAATTCGAGCATAACCGTGACGGTTATACGGATAGTAAGACGGAATTTGTGCGCGAATACACATACAAGGCAATTCTTCAATATGGAGAAATATACAAATAGATTATATTTTGTAGCCATGTAGTGTTGCACGGTATGAGCATAACTGGTAGTGACCAGATATAGTCAACATAGAAACGCCCATCAATCATAATACATCAAATAGCGCAGGTCGAGAAAATCGCTTGTGCGGTTAAAATCGTTCCCGCTTTTTACGACGCGGGTGCGGTTCTGCGCAAGGAAATTGACGATGTTGTAGACGTCGATCCAGATTTCATTGTTGCTTTCTTTCTGAGATTCATCGAATACCAGTTCCATGCCAAAATGCAGGTGCGGTTTATTCATACCGTTGACGTCCTCTTTGTTGCTGTATCCGGTCATACCCAGATACCCGATGACTTCGCCGGACTGCACAGCTTCGCCTTTGACCAAGCCCGTGCGGTATGGATGCCCTTTCCGCAGATGTGCATAATAGTAATAACGCTTTTTATCAAAACTGCGGATACCGATGCGCCAGCCGCCATATTTGTTCCAGCCCAATTCTTCCACATAGCCGCCCTCCACCGCGCAGATAGGGGTGCCGACGGTTCCCATCAGGTCGTTGCCAAGGTGCCTGCGGCTGAAACCGAACGAGCGGGAATTTCCAAAGTCATCATAATGCCCGTACCCGTATCCCGCCGCGATGGGGGAGAATAGTTTTAAACCGTATTGCTCAGTGTAGTTGCCGCCCGCGCCGGTCGCATAGTCGCCTACTGCGTTGCCCAGTGCGGCATCGTAAACCTGATTAAAGTAACTGTAGTTTTTCATGGATGCCGTGATGTCCTGCATGGTTTGACCGCTTTGCAGCTGCTGGCGCAGCGCATCCAGATCGGCGGGTCGGTACCGGTTCCAGTTGCCGCCGTATTTGGCCGCCAAAAAGGCCAGCGCATCCGCAAAATGCAGCGGTGCTGTTGTGGTATGGGTCTGTATATCCAATTTTAATGCGTACTGCATGGCGGCCAAGGGAACATTAAAGTCTGCCCACTTGACCGTTCCGCCCTGCGCGCCTGCGGTTACGGCTTTTTGACCCGCCGAGACCGAAAAGAACGCAAGCAATATGCTCAGCACCGCAATGGCGGCGCGCTCAATCCATCGTTTGTGCTTCACGGTTCTTCCTCACCTGCCGCCAGTGCGCGTTTTCCTTTTGGGCAAGCAGGAGGCGGCAGTAGTATATATATGTGGGATAGCTGGTCCATTTTACTGTAAATTGCAAAGAATCTTTGCTATGAGCGGCGGGCTGAAATCACGCGGTCCATGATACTTTCTGGATATGGCGCAAAATCCGGAGATTTCTGGCAGAATCGAGGAAATATGAAAAGAAAACAGCAGATTGCATATAACGAAATACTGTCTGACGTAGCGATTACCGCTGTTACGATCTTGATGGTCTTGCTTGGTGTGGCGGACATCTTGCCGGTGAACAGGTTCGTGCTGTTTGGCGGGGGCATACTGGCCCCACGCACGGCTGCGCTGCATCAGACCCTTTCGGTGGTTGTGGGGTGTGTGCTGCTCTTTATCAGTTATCGGTTATATAAACGGGTGCGTATGGCGTATTACATCACGGTCTGTTTGCTGCCCTTATCGGCTCTGCTGCATCTGTATGATGCTACATCCCGGTGGCCGCTGCTGCCGGTGGTGGTAATTGAATTGCTGATGGAAGCGGTCCTGCTGCTGCTGCATCGACACTTTACACGACATGCAGATCCAATCACGCTGCGCCGCGGTGCGCTTTTTGCGTTGCTCTGCGTGGCCTTGGTGCTGCTCAACACGGGAGTCGGGTTGTTTGTGATGCGGCACCATTTTCATGGCATCGCCACGGTTTGGGACGCTGTATATCAGTCTCTCCGTTTATTTGTTTTGATGGATATATCCGGTGCGTCGCCAAAGGGGCTGCGCGGGCTGATTTTTCTGCGTTCGGCAGTCGTGCTGTATTGGGCGAGTTTGGCGGCGGCAGTGCTGTTTATTCTTAAACCCCTTGTATATCAGCCAATTGTTTCGGCGCGCGATCATGCCCGCGTGCGGGAATTACTGCGCAAATATGGGTACAACAGCCTGTCTTATGTAGATGTAGAGCAGGACAAGCGCTATTATTTCGGGCAAACAATCGAGGGGTTTATTGCTTATGTGATTGAGGCGGATACGGCGGTTTGTGTGGGAGACCCCATTTGCCGGGAAGAAGACTGTGCGGTGATGCTGTTGGAATTCCGGCAATTCTGCAAGCAAAACGACCTGTCGATTTGTTTCTGTCAGGCATCCGAAGATTGGTTGGAAATTTATAAGGGAATGGGATTCGGTGCGGCAAAATGCGGGGAAGAGGCGGCTTTTGAACTGGCGTCTTACAACATCGACGGCCCCAAAACCGCGAAAGTTCGGCGAGATGTTCGATCGGCGGCACGCAAAGGAATCACCGTGGAGGAATACCGACCGCAGCTTGCGCGGAATGCCGCACTTGAGCAGGAGATATGGACGGTCTCGCAGGAATGGCTTTCACAGAAAAAGAGTGGCGAGCTGTCGTTTCTGCTCGGCTCGGTGGGCTTGGATGATCCGCTGGATCGTCGCTATTTTTTGGCGCGCGACCATAGCGGACAGGTTTGTGCGTTTGTTGTTTTCCTGCCGTATGTGGATGGGTATTATGCCGATGTGACCCGGCACAGGCGGGGAACGCCGGCGGGTGTGATGGAGAGCATCACATTAACTGCGTTTGATACCTTTCGCCGGGAGGGCGTCCGCTGGGGTTCTATGGGTGTCGCGCCTCTTGCCAACACCCGCACCGATACCCAGTCTACGCGGGTGGCGACTTTGCTGGCATATGTGTTTGAACATGCCAATGGGTTTTATGCGTTCAAATCGCTGTACCAATACAAGAAGAAATACAACCCGACGCTCTGGAAACCGCACTATTTCATCTATTATCCGGCTAAATTTACGCCGCAGCTTTCCTATGCGTTAATTAAAGCGCAAAATCGCGGCGGTGTGCAGGATTTTCTGTTCAATCGGTTGTGCCATTTGTTGGCACGCCTGTTTCGCGTGAAGCATCGCTGATTGCATGGATATGCGCAACAATCCTCTGGAAGTGCGGAAACGCTTTCAGGGGATTGTTCTGTTCTGTGATGATGTTAAAAAAAGCGGGAAAAATCTTGACAAACAGAAACATCTCTTGTATTATTGTATTAAAGAGTTAGTACAGAAGTACAGGATGGAAGGTGGTGCACGTGAAACCATCATTTAATTCAACATTTCCAATCTATTTGCAGATTATGGAACAAATCAAACAGCAGATTGTTTCCGGTGTGAGAAAACCGGGCAGCAAAGTGGAAAGCGTAAGGGAGTTGGCACAGCAGATGGAGGTGAACCCAAATACCATGCAGAGGGCATTTGCGGAGCTGGAGCGCGGCGGGCTTTTGCATACCGAGCGCACGGCGGGCAGATTCATCACAGACGATATTACACGCATCAATGCGGTGCGCGAGGAATCAGCCCAAAAGGTCATCTCGAATTTTATGGATGCAATGCAGCATCTTGGTTTTTCCCAAATAGACATTATGCAGCTTGTCAAAAAGTACACGGGGGAGGGATAAACATGGATACATTGCTGGAAGTGTCCGGTCTGACCAAGCGGTATGAGGGGCGTTTGGCGCTGGATGATATCAGCTTTTCACTGCCGGCCGGGCATATCGTCGGCCTGCTCGGGCCAAACGGAGCCGGTAAGACGACGCTGATTAAAATCCTGACAGGGGTTATCAGCGATTATACCGGCCAGGTGCGTATCGGGAGATTTGCACCGGGGATGCAGAGCAAATCCATGGTGGCATATCTGCCGGATAAAACGTATTTCAGCAACTGGATGAAAGTGTCCGATACCGTGGACCTGTTTGAGGATTTCTATGCGGATTTTGACAAGGGACGGGCACTTGAACTGTTGAAAAAACTGGGTATCGACAAGAATATGCGCGTGACAAAGCTCTCTAAAGGAACCTATGAAAAAGTCCAGCTGGTGGTCGTAATGTCCCGCAAAGCAAGGCTGTATGTACTGGATGAACCGCTGGGCGGGGTAGATCCTGCTGCGCGGGATGTGATTCTGGATACCATCTTGACCAACTACTGCGAGAACAGTACCGTGCTGCTTTCCACCCAGCTCATCTCGGATGTGGAACGTGTATTCGATAGCGTAGTCATTCTGAAAGAAGGCCAGATTTTTCTGAGTGATGAGGTGGACGCGGTGCGCGCCAAATATGGCCAGTCGGTCAATGAATTGTTCCGGGAGGTGTTCAAATGCTAAGCAAACTGATCAAGTACGAGTGGAAAGCTATGTGCTGGCATTACGCCGTCCCGTTTATCGTCTACGTGGTTGCCGCCGCTTTCAGCCTGGTTTTTGCACATTGGCACCCGATTATTTCCGGCTTTATTATTTTCGGCGGGCTGTTTGCACTGGCAGTGCTGATGTTTCTCGCGTTTTTCCGGCGGTATAACAGCAACCTTTACAGCAATGAAGGCTACTTGATGTTCACATTGCCGGTGCGTTCGGAAGAACTGCTGTTTTCCAAAGTGCTGGTTTCTTTTATTTGGTTTACGTTATATGCGGTGCTTCTGTTCGCGGTCGTTATCCTTTCGATTTTGGCCGTGTCAAGCAATCCGGATATCAACAATGTTTTTCCAACCTTTGGGCAGCTATGGGAAGCGCTGCAACAGCATCTGAGCGACATCCTGTTGCTCTTCTTGTATTACATTGTGTTGACAATGAGCAGTATTCTGGATATCTATTTTTCCATCACGGTATCCAAACTGACTATCTGGCGCAGATTTGGCGTGTTTATGGGGTTTGTATCCTATGCGGCGATCAACATCGTGCGGGGCATACCGATCTGGATTTTGGAATTCGGGCTGCATATGAAACTTGATGTCTCGCAAAACATTCTGAAAGTCAGGGAAGCAGGCCCTGCACATGCCACCGTTGCGCTTGGTTCTGTAGGCGGCTGGTTTTGGGTGTTGCTGTTGTATTCCGTTGCCTTCGCGGCGGGTACGTTCTTCCTAACCGCATGGATTATGCGCAGGCATACCAGTTTGAAATAACGGTGCAGAGAGGGCCGCGTGCCCCCTCTTCATCCGTGAA